>NZ_JBFAQU010000002.1:128774-179911 GCF_040678915.1 Micromonospora sp. NPDC049257 | reverse complement strand
GCAGCGCAGCGGAGCCCCGCAGTCGCGAACGAAGGGTTGGTTCGGTGAGCGCGAGGAGTGCAGCGCAGCGGAGCCCCGCAGTCGCGAACGAAGGGTTGGTTCGGTGAGCGCGAGGAGTGCAGCGCAGCGGAGCCCCGCAGTCGCGAACGAAGGGTCGACGCCGGTGAGCGCGAATGTGGGTGGCGGGGACGAACGGGTCGAGGGGACCTGGCAGACGTTGCGCCGGGGGCTGGCGCTCTCGCCCGAGCTGCGTACCGGACTGGCCGGCACGATCGCCCTGGCGCTGGTCTACATGGTCGGCCGGGTGGCGGTCCCGGTCGCCGTGCAACGCGGCATCGACCAGGGGATCGCCGTACCCGGTGGTCCGGACCTCGGGGTGATCGTCACGGTGGTCACCGCCACCACGGCGGTGCTGGTGGTCACCACCGCCTGTGGGTACCTGATGATGCGGCGGCTGTTCACGGTCAGCGAGACCGCACTGGCCAACGTCCGGACCAGGGCGTTCCGGCACGTGCACGACCTGTCGATGCTGCACCAGCAGTCCGAGCGGCGCGGTTCGCTGGTCTCCCGGGTGACCAGCGACGTCGACCAGATCACCCATTTCCTCCAGTGGGGCGGGGTCATCCTCCTGGTCAACCTGGGCCAGCTCGTGGTCACCACGGCGGTGATGCTGGCGTACTCCTGGCAGTTGACGCTGGTGGTGCTCGTCGCGTTCACCCCGGCGGTGCTGATGATCCGGCTGCTGCAGCGCCGGTTGGCCGGGGCGTACGGGGTGGTCCGGCAGCGGATGGGCACCCTGCTCGGCACGATCGCCGAGAGCGTGGTGGGTGCGCCGGTGATCCGGGCGTACGGGGTGTCCGGGCGGACGGCCCGCCGGCTGGACGAGGCGATCGACGGGCAGCGGGTGGCCCAGCAGCGGGCGATCCGGATCAGCATCATGGGCAGCTCGGTGGGGGAGTTGGCGGCCGGGGTGGCACTGGCCGGGGTGGTGGTGGTCGGGGTGTCGCTCGGGGTGGACCGGACGCTGTCCGTCGGCCAGCTCACCGCCTTCCTCTTCCTGGTCACCCTCTTCATCCAGCCGGTGCAGATCGCCACCGAGGTGCTCAACGAGGCGCAGAACGCCATTGCCGGCTGGCGGCGGGTGCTCGACGTGCTCGACATCGCGCCGGACGTGGCCGACCCGGGCGAGCAGGGTCGGGAGCTGCCGGCCGGGCCGTTGGACATCCGCTTCGCCGGGGTGACGTTCGCCTATCCGGGTGGGCCGCCGGTGCTGCACGGCGTCACCCTGGACATCGCGGCGAAGAGCCGGGTGGCGGTGGTCGGCGAGACCGGCAGCGGCAAGACCACCTTCGCCAAGCTGCTCACCCGGCTGATGGACCCGACGCAGGGGCGGGTGCTGCTGTCCGGGGTGCCGCTGGACGAGGTGCGGTTCGACTCGTTGCGGTCCCGGGTGGTGATGGTGCCGCAGGACGGGTTCCTGTTCGACGCCACGGTCGGGGAGAACGTCCGCTTCGCCCGCCCCGAGCTGACCGACGCGCAGCTCACCGCCGCGTTCACCGAGCTGGGGCTGGCCGACTGGTTGGACGGTCTGCCGGCGGGTCTGGCCACTGCGGTGGGGGAGCGGGGGGAGGCGTTGAGCGTCGGGGAGCGGCAGCTGGTGGCGCTGGCCCGGGCGTACGTGGCGGATCCGGATCTGCTGGTGCTGGACGAGGCGACGAGCGCCGTCGACCCGGCCACCGAGGTACGCCTGCAACGCACCCTGGACGCGGTGACCCGGGGTCGTACCACGCTGGCCATCGCGCATCGCCTCTCCACCGCGCAGGCCGCCGACGAGGTGGTGGTGGTGGACCGGGGTCGGATCGTGCAGCGCGGCCCGCACGAGGAACTCCTCCGTGACCCCGACTCGGTCTACGGCCTGCTCTACGCCTCCTGGTTGGAACAGACCCGCTGACCGGCCGGCACCAGACACCGCCCTGCCACCTGCTGTGGACGCTTCGGCTGGCTGGTTGGCGCAGGCCCGCTGACGTCCGGCGCGGTGCCGGTGACGGGCGACCGGCCGCCGGGTCCGTGCCGCCGAGCAGCGTGTCCCTGCGGAATCGGCGGTCGGTGGACGTGGTCGCCCGGGTGCTCTACGCTGCGGGTTAGGTAAGGCTAACCTTTATCGGAGGTGCCCGGTGGCCCCGACCCCTGCTGAGCTGATCCGTACCCTGGTGGCCGGTCGGCTGCCCGGCCTGGTGCATCTCGCCCACCGACCCGGGCCGTTCCACGTCCGGCACGCCACCGACGTGGAGGGGCGGGTGCTGCTGCTCGTCCCGGTCTTCAGCGACCTGGCCGCCGAGCTCGACCCGGGGGTCGCCCGGGACGTCGCCGTGGTGCTCGACGTGCTCGATCTGCCTCCGGCCGCCGGAGCGCCCTCGGCCGGCCGGGCCTGGGTCTCCGGCTGGGCGGTGCCACTGGACGGAGAGTCGGCCCGTCGCGCCGCCGTCGACTTCGCCGCCGTGGACCCGACCGGCGACCTGCTCGACGTCGGGAGCCGCTTCCGGCTGCACCGCTTCGAGGTGGTCGAGGCCCGGCTGGAGACCGCCGGTGTGGTGCACCGGGTCGATCCCGGCGAGTACGCCGCCGCCGAGCCGGACCCGCTGCACGCCGACGAGGCCGCGCTGCTGGCCGATCTCGCCAACCGCCACGGGCCGGAGACGGTCGCGTACCTGCGCGGTCGGCTCCGGCTGACCGGCGACGAGCCCCGGGTGGTACGCCTGGACCGCTACGGCCTGGTCGTGGCGTACGGCCGACCCGGCGACCGCCGCCGCACCCGCCTGCCGTTCCCCCACCCGGTCACCGACCCGGCGGACCTGCCCCACCTCCTGCACCCCCTGCTCCACCTCCCCACCCCCGCCCACCCCCACCCCTGACCCCCACCCCCGCTCCCACCCCCGCCCCCTGCCCCGGTGATCAAGAGGTTTGCGTCATGCCGGGCGGCTTTCGTGACGTAAACCTCTTGATCACCGGGACGGGGCATCACCGGGGCAGGGCATCACCGGGGCGGGGCGTCGCCGGGGCAGGGCGTCGCCGGGGCGGGGTTAGGGGAGGGGGGCGGTGAGGTAGCGGTGGATGGTGGGGCCGAGGGTTGTGGCCAGGGTGTCGGGGGTGGCGGAGGCGACCGGTTCGAGGCGGATGACGTAGCGCATCATGGCCAGGCCGATCATCTGGGTGGCGACCAGGGCGCCGCGCAGCGGCCGTTCCGCCGGGTCGAGGTCGAGCTGGTCGAGCACCCGGCGCAGCACCTGGGTGGTCAGGAACTCGCGCATCAGCCGGGCCGTCCACTCGTTGTTGCTCGCCGAGCGGAGCAGCGCCACCGCCGCCCCGCCGGCCGGCGAGTCCCACACCCCGAGGAACGTGCGGACCAGCCGTTCCCCGATCCCGTCCGGGTCGCCGGCCAGCACGGCGGGCAGCAGCGCGGCCGGGTCGACCGGGATGTCGACGGTGGCCCGGAACAGCTCCTCCTTGCTGCCGAAGTAGTGGTGGACCAGGGCCGGATCGACCCCGGCGGCGGTGGCGACCTGCCGGATCGAGGTCGCGTCGAAACCGCGTTCGGCGAACGCCGACCGGGCGGCGGCGAGGATCGCCTCCCGGGTGTCCTGGTTGCCGGGGCGGCGGCCGGTGCGTCGGGTCACCGGGCTCACCCGCTGCGCCGGCGCAGGGTCGCCGCCGCCAGCACCAGGGCCACCACCGCCGCGCCGGCCACGATCGACACGTCGCGCCACATCAGGCCGGTCGGTGTGGGGTGCGCGCCGACCTCCTGGAGCGCCTCCACCGCGTACGACAGGGGCAGCGCGTCGCTGACGGCCTGGAGCCAGCCGGCCATCTGGTCGCGCGGCACGAACAGCCCGCACAGGAGCAGTTGCGGGGCGACCACGACCGGCATGAACTGCACCGCCTGGAACTCGGTGCGGGCGAAGGCGCTGCACAGCAGCCCCAGCGCGACGGCCAGCACCGCGTTGACCGCGGCGATCAGCACGACCAGCGCGGCGGACCCGGCGGTGGTCAGCCCGAGCAGCCGGTACGCCGCGGCGGCGGCGACGGTCGACTGGACCACCCCGGCCAGCCCGAACGCGATGCCGTAGCCGAAGAGCAGGTCGAGCTTGCCCAGCGGGGTGGTGAGCAGCCGTTCCAGCGTCCCGCTGGTGCGTTCCCGGAGCATCGCGATGCTGGTCACCAGGAACATGATGATGAACGGGAAGAAGCCCAGCATCACCAGGGCCACCCGGTCGAAGGGGGACGGTCGCCCGGGTGGGGCGGGCTGGTCGGCGTACATGTAGTAGACCAGGGTGAGCAGCACCGTCGGCACCACCACCAGCAGCGCCACCGTACGCCGGTCGTGTCGCAGTTGACGCAGGATGCGCCCGGTGGTGGCGGCCAGGATCGTCGGGTTCACGCCGCCTCCCCGATGTCCGCCGGGCCGGCCTCGCCGGCCCGGATGAGGCGCAGGAATGCCTCTTCCAGGTCGTCCACCCCGGTCGCGGCGCGGACCGCGTCGGGGGTGTCGTCGGCGATCAGCCGGCCGTGGCGGATCAGCAGCAGCCGGTCGCAGCGGGCCGCTTCGTCCATCACGTGGCTGGACACCAGCAGGGTGGTCCCGGCGGCGGCCAGGGCGTGGAACCGGGCCCACAGGTCGGCCCGTAGCACCGGGTCCTGCCCGACGGTGGGCTCGTCGAGGACGACCAGTTCCGGTTCGCCGACCAGCGCGCAGGCCAGTGAGGCCCGGCTGCGTTGCCCGCCGGAGAGGGTGCCGACCAGTTGGCCGGCGGCGGCGGCCAGGCCGACGTCGGTGACCGCCGCGTCGGCGTCGGCGGCGGTACGCCCCTGGAGGGCGGCGAAGTAGCGGGCGTTCTCCCGGACCGTCAGGTCGACGTAGACGCTGGGGGCCTGGGTCAGGTAGCCGACCCGGCGGCGTAGCTCGGCCGCGCCGGCCGGTCGACCCAGCACGGTGACCGTGCCCGAGTTGATCGTCTGCACCCCGACCACGGCCCGCATCAGGGTGGTCTTGCCGCTGCCGCTCGGGCCGAGCAGCCCGGTGACCGCGCCGCGCGGCACCGTGCAGCCGATGCCGTCCAGCACCCGTCGTCGACCCCGGTCGACGACCAGGTCGCGGACGGCGATGGCGTCGTCCATCGCGCCTCCTCAAAACTCATCTTGTGTTGAAATCAACGCTAGATGAATTACCCGGTGTCGCGCAACGGTTGACTTCGAGCACGCTCGAACTGAGAACCTGGGGCACGTGGACATCAGCACGCGGGAGAGAGTCCTGTCGGTCGGCGAGGCGGCGGCCCGGGTCGGCCTGACCACCTACACACTGCGCTGGTACGAACAGGAAGGGCTGGTCGCCCCGGTCGGCCGCGACTCGGCCGGCCGCCGCCGCTACACCGAGGCCGACCTGAACTGGCTGATGCTGCTCACCCGGCTGCGCCGCACCGGCATGCCCGTGCGTGACATGCGCCGGTACGCCGAGCTGGCCCGCCAGGGCGACCGGACGCGGGCCGCCCGACGGGCGCTGTTCGAAGCCCACCGGGTCCGGGTACTGACCCGGATGGCCGAACTGGAGGAGGACCTCAAGGTGCTCAACTACAAGATCGAAATCTACCGTTGCGCGGAGGAGGGGCGATGATCCGTCGACAGCTGGGGGCCGACGGTCCGGAGGTCTCCGCGATCGGCCTGGGCTGCATGGGGATGAGCTTCGCCTACGGCGGGCCGGACGACGCGGAGTCGACGCGCACCCTGCACCGCGCCCTCGACCTGGGGGTGAACCACCTCGACACCGCCGACATGTACGGCTTCGGCGCCAACGAGCGGCTGCTCGCCCCGGTGGTGCGGGCCCGCCGCGACGAGGTCTTCCTGGCCACCAAGTTCGGCAACCGACGCACCCCCGACGGCTCCGGGGTTCGCGTCGACAGCAGCGCGGCCTGGGCCCGGGAGGCCTGTGACGCCTCCCTCGGGCGGCTCGGGGTCGACACCATCGACCTGTACTACCTGCACCGCCGTGACCCGGGCACCCCGATCGAGGAGACCGTCACGGCGATGGCCGAGCTGGTCGAGGCGGGCAAGGTGCGCCGGCTCGGCCTGTCCGAGGTCAGCCCGGCGACCCTGCGTACGGCCCACGCGGTGCACCCGATCTCGGCCGTGCAGATGGAGTACTCCCTGTTCACCCGGGACGTCGAGGGGGAGATGCTGGACACCTGCCGGGAGTTGGGGGTGGCCCTGGTGGCGTACTCACCGGTCGGGCGGGGGCTGCTCACCGGGGCGATCACCGGGCGGGACCAGCTCGCCGAGGGTGACTGGCGGGCGGCGGCTCCCCGCTTCGCGGCGGAGAGCCTCGACGCCAACCTGCGCCTGGTGGCCGCCGTCCGGGCGGTGGCCGACGAGATCGGCTGCACGCCGGCCCAGGCCGCCCTGGCCTGGCTGCTCGCCCAGGGCCCGGACGTGCTCCCGATCCCGGGCACCAAGCGGGTCCGCTACCTGGAGGAGAACACCGCCGCCGCCGATCTGCGGCTCACCGCCGCCCAACAGGCCCGGTTGCGGGAGGCGGTCCCCGCCGACGCGGTGGCCGGCGAGCGGTACGCGGCAGCCGGGATGCGGACGGTCGGCCACTGACCTGCGCCGGTCGCCTCTCTCACCACGAACGGCCCGATCCGGTCACCTCGGCCGGTGTCCGGATCGGGCCGCGTGCTCAGGCGACCGTCAGCACCTGCGGCCCTACCCTCGGATCGGGCGCTAGCCTTCTTACCGGTCTTTAGCCCCGACCCGGGCTTCAGCCTTCGGACCGGGCGCTAGCCTTCTGACCGGACAGGATGTCCGCCTTCGGGCATTGCGGACCTGATCGGACGTACGGCACGATGGCGCGGTGGATCACGCTCCGTTGCCGGAGGCCGCTTTCCTGGCCGACTGGACCGACCGGTTACGGGCCTCCGCCGAGCGTCCGGTGGTCGGGATTCTGCTGCGCGGCAGCCACGCCCGGTCAGCCGCCACCGCCTACAGTGACGTCGACCTCGACGTCCTGGTCACCGCGACCGGCCGGCCCGTCCCGGCGGATCCGTGGCACCTGTCACCGCTGTCGGACCCGTCACCGCCCTCGGACCCGGCGTCCCCGCCCGGTGCGGGGCCGTCGGCCCTGTCGCGCCGGGCCGCTGCGCCGGGGCCGCCCGAGCGGGTCGGTCCCGCGCCGGGCCCGCGCCGGGCCGGTCCGCCGTCCGCACCGGGCCCGACCGGTCCGGCCCGGCAGACGACCCCGGTCGACGCCGACCGCGCCGGTCCGGGTGGCACGGGCCGGCCGGCCGAGACGCCGTACGACACCCGTCGCGCCTACCTGACCGAGGTCGACGGGCGGATCGTGCACGTCTCGGTGGCCGCGCGGGACGTCCGCACCTGGGTCGACCGGCTGGGCGAACCCGCCGACTGGGCGTTCGGGCTGCCGGTGACCACCCCCACCCGGCTGCTCTGGGCCGACCCGACCTGGCGTCGCCGGATCGACCTGCCCGTGCTCTGCCAGCCCGCCGACCAGCCCCGGCTGGAGGAGCTGGTCGCCACCCTCGGCAAGGTGGCCGGGGCGCTGGCCGCCGACGACCCGCTCGGCGTCCGGCTGGCCGCCGCCGACCTGGCCCGGCTCTGCCCGTGCGTGCTGCGCCCGGCCAACCCGGGGGTGCGGGTGGTGTCCCGCCGGGCCGCCTTCGCCGCCGCCCTGGACCTGCCGGTCGCGCCGCCGGGCTACCGCGACGACATGCTGCGCTGCCTGGGGGTACGCCCCGCTGCCGCCGCCGAGGTCGGCGTCGCCGCGGCCCGCCTGGTGGCCGGGGTGCTCCCGCTGGTCCGCCCGTACGCCGACCGGATTGCCGAGACGGCCGGCCCGGACCTCGCCCTGGCGCTGCACGATGGCCGGCTGGACCGCTACGTCGCCCAGTTGTCCCGGGCGGTCGGGGACGGGGCGCAGGTGCCCGCACCGCGTGCGGGACAATCGGGAACTGTGCCCGTACCTGACTCTGCCCCCAGCGACGGCGGACCCGCCGACGCGGCCCGCCCGTCCCGTCTCGACCCGGCCATCGCCGCCCGGCTGCGCCGCACCCCGGACGGCCTGGTGGCCGCAGTCGTGCGCCAGCACGACACCGGCGAGGTGCTGATGGTCGCCTGGATGGACGACGAGGCGCTGCACCGCACCCTCACCACCGGCCGGGCCACCTACTGGTCGCGCAGCCGGCAGGAGTACTGGGTCAAGGGCGCCACCTCCGGCCACCACCAGTACGTCCGTTCGGTGGCGTTGGACTGCGACGGCGACGCGCTGCTGGTCGGCGTGGACCAGGTCGGCGCTGCCTGCCACACCGGCGAACACACCTGCTTCTTCACCGAACTCCCGGTCACCGGTCAGGGGGTCCAGCGATGACCGACGGTGCGCTCAGCCCGGATCTCGCGGGGTTCGTGGCGGCGGCGGCCCGGTGGCGGGTGGTGCCGGTGACCCGCCGGCTGCTGGCCGACGCGGAGACCCCGGTGGGGGTCTACCGCAAGCTGGCCGGCGGGCCGGGAACGTTCCTGCTGGAGTCCGCCGAGCAGGGTGTCGGTTCGGCCGGCATGGCCTGGTCGCGGTACTCGTTCATCGGGGTGCGCAGCAGCGCCACCCTGGTCGAACGGGACGGCGTCGCGCAGTGGACCGGCACCCCGCCGGCCGGCGTGCCGGTCTCCGGCGACCCGGTGCACGTGCTGCGGGAGACCGTCGAGGCGCTCGCCGGTGGCACCCCGGACCCGGCGGCGGGCCTGCCGCCGCTGACCGGTGGCATGGTCGGCTACCTGGGGTACGACCTGATCCGCCGGTTCGAGCGGTTGCCCGAGCTGACCGAGGACGACCTCGGGGTGCCGGAGTTGGGCATGATGCTCGCCACCGACCTGGTGGTGCTGGACCACTACGACGGGTCGGCGATCCTGGTCGCCAACGCGGTGCTGCCACCGCTTACCGACCCGGACCGGGCCGACCGGGTCACCGCCGCCTACCACCACGCGGTGGGGCGGCTCGACGCGATGACCACCGCGTTGTCCCGACCGATTCCGCCCATGATCTCGACGGTGGGTCGGCCACCGGCCGGCGACGTGGTCAGCCGCACCCCGGACGGCGGCTACCCGAAGGCGGTCGAGGCGGCGAAGGAGGCGATCCGGGCCGGCGAGTGCTTCCAGATCGTGCTGGCCCAACGCTTCGAGCGGGCCACCGACGCCGACCCGCTGGACGTCTACCGGGTGCTGCGGACGACCAACCCGAGCCCGTACATGTACCTGCTGCGCTTCGACGGGTTCGACATCGTCGGCTCGTCCCCGGAGGCGCACCTCAAGGTCAACGCCGACACCGACGGGCAGCGGCGGGCGATGTTGCACCCGATCGCCGGCACCCGGCCGCGCGGGTCCACCCCGGTCGCCGACGCCCGGCTCGCCACCGAGCTGCTGGCCGACCCGAAGGAACGCGCCGAGCACGTGATGCTTGTCGACCTGGGCCGCAACGACCTGGGCCGAGTCTGCCAGCCGGGCACCGTGCAGGTGCCGGAGTTTGCCACCATCGAGCGGTACAGCCACGTGATGCACATCGTCTCCACGGTGGTGGGCACCCTGCGCGAGGACCGGACGGCCTTCGACGCGCTGGCCGCGACCTTCCCGGCCGGCACCCTGTCCGGGGCCCCGAAGGTCCGCGCCATGGAGATCATCGAAGGGTTGGAGCCGGTGCGCCGAGGGCTCTACGGCGGCACCGTGGGCTACTTCGGGTTCGGCGGCGACCTCGACATGGCGATCGCGATCCGGACCGCGCTGATCCGCGACGGCCGGGCGTACGTGCAGGCCGGGGCGGGGGTGGTGGCCGATTCTGATCCGGCCGCCGAGGACCAGGAGACCCGGAACAAGGCCGCCGCCGTGCTGGCTGCCATCGCCGCCGCCGAGACCCTGCGACCGGCCCGGTGAGCGGCACCGCCTCCGACGGTCCGGCTGTCCCCGACGGTCCGGCGGAATCCGGCGGTTCGGCCACCTCCGGGCGGCGTGAGCTGACGTACGCCGTGCTGCTCTGCCTGGCGGGGGCGGGCCTGGCCACCTGGACGGCGACCCGCACCTGGTCGGTGGAGGTGCTCGCCCGGGGGGCGTTGCCGCCGGCCCGGCAGGACCGCTCCGGGGCGGACCTGCTGCCCTGGCTGTCCGCGTTGGCGCTGGTCGCGTTGGCCGGTGGCGGTGCGGTGCTGGCCACCCGGGGGCGGCTGCGGCGGCTGCTGGGTGGTTTCGTCGCCCTGCTCGGCCTGGCGGTGGCGGCCGGTGGCGGTTACGGGCTGGCCGTCGACCCGGGGGCTGAGGCGCACCGGCAGTGGCCGGCGCTCTGCCTGCTCGGCGGCCTGGTGGCGGCCGGAGGCGGGTTGCTCACCGCGCTGCGCGGCGCGGGTTGGCCGACGATGGGTGCCCGCTACGAGCGGACGGCGCGCGCCACCGGGCCGGACCGGCCCGACGGTCGGCCGATCGCCGAGGGGGGCAACCGGGCGGCGTGGGACGCGCTCGACCGGGGTGAGGACCCGACGGTCAGCTGACCGGCTGCGGCGCGCAGGTGGCGCGCTGGTCCCGAACGGCCCGCCGGTCCTGACCCGGGTGCCGGTCCCGGGCCGCGGCCCGGGTGGCGGCCAGCTCGGCGACCAGGCGGTCCAGCTCGGCGCGCTGGTCGGCGCGCGCCCGGTCGGCGCAGACCGCCTCCCAGGCGTTGCCCCGGGCGGTGCGTACCCGCCCCTCGCCCGCGACGACCCGTTCCAGGGTGTGCACCACCTCGACGGCCAGCGAGGCGACGGTTCGGGAGATGGTGGTGAGTCCGATGCCGGCGTTCGGCCCCGCAGTGCTCATAGGTCACCCCGCACGATGAGATCCGATGGTGGGCAGGCGCATGGTCGAGTCTGCCCGAAACCGATGCTGCCCGGTTCACGTTTCGCCCTGGTGACGGGCCGGTCAACGGCCCCCACCTGCACCGGGCGGAGATCCTTGAGTTTCGTCACAGCCGCCTCGACCGGGCCGAGCTGCGCGGTGCGCCGGAACGTGATCTCATAACGCATATGGGCGTCTATCGATGGTCCGGGCGGCTCCGGACGACGGATGTCGATGACACCCGCCGACGGGTACGGTGGCGCTGTGTGACATTCCGTTCACCGGAGGTCCGGCATCATGCCACAGCCCATCTCGTGAGGAGCGCCATACCCCCGGCACTTGTCGCCAGGTGGCGCCCCCTAGCATCGGCCCATGACACCCGGAGAGGGGAGTCCGTTGGTGACTGCTGAGCATGCGCACGCAGAGGGGGACGGGGCCGGTTCGGCGGCGTCCGCAAGCGTGCTCGACGAGATCCTGGCCGGCGTCCGCGAGGATGTGGCGCGACGGCAGGAGCAGCTTCCGCTGGAGCGGTTGCGCGAACTGGCCGCCGCCGCGCCGCCGCCGCTGGACGCGTACGCGGCCCTGCGCAAGCCCGGCGTGGCCGTGATCGCCGAGGTGAAGCGTTCCTCACCGAGCCGGGGCCGACTGGCCGAGATCGCCGACCCGGCCGAGCTGGCCGGCGAGTACGCCTCGGGTGGTGCCCGGGCGATCAGTGTGCTGACCGAGGGGCGCTGGTTCGGTGGCTCACTCGACGACCTGGCGGCGGTGCGGGCTGCGGTGCAGGTGCCGGTCCTGCGTAAGGACTTCGTGGTCTCCAGCTACCAGGTGCACGAGGCCCGGGCGCACGGTGCCGACCTGGTGCTGCTGATCGTCGCCGCGCTGGAGCAGAACGCCCTGGTCGGGTTGCTGGAGCGGATCGAGTCGCTCGGCATGTGCGCGCTGGTCGAGGTGCACACCGAGGAGGAGGCCGACCGGGCCCTGGAGGCCGGCGCGCAGGTGATCGGGGTCAACGCCCGTGACCTGCGTACCCTGGAGGTCGACCGGTCGGTGTTCGAACGGATCGCCCCCGGCCTGCCGAGCAGCGTCGTCAAGATCGCCGAGTCCGGCGTGCGCGGTCCGCACGACCTGATCCGGTACGCCTCGGCCGGCGCCGACGCCGTCCTGGTGGGCGAGGGGCTGGTCACCCAGAAGAGCCCCCGTGAGGCGGTCGCCGAGCTGGTCAACGCCGGGAACCACCCGGCCACGCCCCGCCCGGCGCGCTGACCCGACGGGCAGATCTGCGCAGCGAGAGGACATCGCGATGAGCGAGCGCGAGCGATTCGTCACCGGCGACGCGACGGGGCGTCGGCGCGCGGACGGCCGGGGAGCGACGGCATGAGCGCCGACGTGACGACCCCGGCCGGCCAATTTCCCGACTCCGCCGGTCACTTCGGCCGGTTCGGCGGCCGGTTCGTCCCCGAGGCGCTGGTCGCTGCGCTCGACGAGCTGGACGCCGCGTACCGCAAGGCGATGACCGACGAGGAGTTCCTCGCCGAGTTCGCGGCCCTGCTGCGCGACTACGCCGGCACCCCCTCCCTGCTCTACTCCGCCGAGCGGTTCTCCGCCAAGATCGGTGCCCGGGTCCTGCTCAAGCGGGAGGACCTCAACCACACCGGCGCGCACAAGGTGCGCAACGTGCTGGGCCAGGCGCTGCTCACCCGGCGGATGGGCAAGCGGCGGGTGATCGCCGAGACCGGCGCCGGTCAGCACGGGGTGGCCACCGCCACCGCCGCCGCCCTGTTCGACCTCGACTGTGTGGTCTACATGGGCGAGGTGGACACCGAGCGGCAGGCGCTCAACGTGGCCCGGATGCGGATGCTGGGGGCCACCGTGATCCCGGTGACCACCGGCTCGCGCACCCTCAAGGACGCGATGAACGAGGCGATGCGGGACTGGGTCGCCAACGTCGACGACACCCACTACCTGATCGGCACCGCCGCCGGCCCGCACCCGTTCCCGGAGATGGTCCGCGACTTCGTGCGCGGCATCGGCGACGAGGCCCGCCAGCAGTGCCTCGACCTGACCGGTGGGCTGCCCGACGCGGTGCTCGCCTGCGTCGGCGGCGGCTCCAACGCGCTGGGCATCTTCCACGCCTTCGTGCCCGACACCGACGTGCGGCTGTACGGCTTCGAGGCCGGCGGCGACGGCGTGGACACCGACCGGCACGCCGCCAGCATCACCGGCGGCACCCCCGGGGTGCTGCACGGCGCCCGCACGTACGTGCTGCAGAACGCCGACGGCCAGACCGTCGAGTCGCACTCGATCTCCGCCGGCCTGGACTATCCCGGCGTCGGCCCGGAGCACGCCTGGTTGCACGACAGCGGCCGGGCCCGCTACCAGCCGGTGACCGACCGGGAGGCGATGGCCGCGTTCGAGCTGCTCTGCCGCACCGAGGGGATCATCCCGGCGATCGAGAGCGCGCACGCCCTCGCCGGCGCGGTGCAGATCGCCCCGCAGCTCGCCGCCGAGCTGGGCCGGGAACCGCTCCTCGTGGTCAACCTCTCCGGCCGGGGCGACAAGGACGTGCACACCGCCGGTGAATACTTCGGCATCCTCGACAAGGAGCAGTGAGACCGTGAGCCGGATCGGGGTGGCCTTCGACAAGGCCCGGGCCGACGGGCGGGCCGTCCTGGTCGGCTGCATGCCGGCCGGGTTCCCCACCGTCGAGGGCAGCATCGCCGCGATGACCGCGATGGTCGAGGCCGGGGTGGACGTCATCGAGGTGGAGATTCCCTACTCCGACCCGGTGATGGACGGCCCGGTGATCCAGAAGGCCAGCGACATCGCCCTGGCCGGTGGCGTCCGTACCGCCGACACGCTGCGCATCATCGAGGCGGTCGCGGCCACCGGGGCACCCGTGGTCACCATGACCTACTGGAACCCGATCGAGCAGTACGGGGTGGACGCGTTCGCCCGGGACCTGGCCGCCGCCGGGGGCACCGGCCTGATCACCCCCGACCTCATTCCCGACGAGGCCGGCGAGTGGCTGGCCGCCTCGGACGCGTACGGGCTGGACCGGACGTTCCTGGTCTCCCCGTCGTCCACGGACGCCCGGCTGCGGATGACCGTCGAGCACTGCCGGGGCTTCGTCTACGCCACCGCCATCATGGGGGTGACCGGGGCCCGCTCCCAGACCTCGGACGCCGCCCCGGTGCTGGTCTCCCGGCTGCGGGAGGTCACCGAGCTGCCCGTCGGGGTGGGTCTCGGCGTCGGCACCGGCGCGCAGGCGGCCACCGTCGCCGGGTACGCCGACGGGGTGATCGTGGGTAGCGCGCTGATCCGCCGGCTGCTGGACGCCCCGGACCTCGACGCGGGGTTGGCCGCCCTGCGTACCCTCTCCGCCGAGCTGGCCGAGGGCGTCCGCAACCCGACCCGCTGAGCCCGCACCCGGCCGGCCCGTCCCACCCTGCCGTCCGTCGCCGAGGTGCGGTACGGCTCGGATTGATCAACTCAGTGGGGGCGCGACGGCGGTGTCCGCTGCGGCGGAATGCTGCCATTTCGCCCCACGGGTGGCGTCCGTCGGGCGACCGGCCGCCGGGGTTGCAGGGTCGGGTGGCAGGTCTGACCGGACCGGGGTGCCACGGCGGGGCTCCGCAGCGGTAGCCTGTGCACCCGTGACCCACGTCTCGATGACACCCCTGGCGGCGCTGCCCAGCCCGACGACCGCCGTCTGGCAGCTCGGGCCGGTCCCGCTGCGGGCGTACGCCCTCTGCATCGTCGCCGGCATCGTGATCGCCTGTCTGGTGACCGAGCATCGGCTGCGCCAGCGTGGCGTCGCCCCCGGCGCGGTGCTCGACATCGCGGTCTGGGCGGTCCCGACCGGCATCATCGGCGCCCGGATCTACCACGTGATCACCTCACCCGAGAAATACTTCGGCACCGGCGGTGACCCCTGGAAGGCGTTCGCCATCTGGGAGGGCGGTCTCGGCATCTGGGGTGCCGTCGCCGGTGGCGCGGTCGGTGCCTGGATCGCCGCCCGGCAGCTCGGCATCCCGCTGACGGTGGTGGCCGACGCCCTCGCCCCGGGCCTGCCGCTGGCCCAGGCGGTGGGCCGGCTCGGCAACTGGTTCAACAACGAGCTGTACGGCGGGCGGACCAGCCTGCCGTGGGGCCTGGAGATCCACCGGATGGACCCGGACAATCCCGGGCACGCGCTGCGCGACGACGCCAACCAGCCCATCCTGGAGCCCGGCCTCTACCATCCGACGTTCGCCTACGAGGCGCTGTGGAACCTCGGCGTCGCCGGCCTGGTGTTCGCACTGGACCGGCGGTTCAAGCTGGGGCGCGGCCGGGCCTTCGCGCTCTACGTGATGGGTTACACCGCCGGCCGGTTCTGGATCGAGCTGATGCGCAGCGACGAGGCGAACCGGATCCTCGGGGTCCGGCTCAACGTGTGGACCGCCGGGCTGGTCTTCCTCGGCGCGCTGATCTACTTCCTGCGGGTGCGGGGCCCCCGGGGTTACCTGATCCCGATCGACGCCCCCGCGCCGGCTCCGGTGACCGGCGGCGACGTCTCCCAGGTCGACCTGTCCCAGACCGGCAAGGGGTCCGCCGCGACGGTCGCGCCGGTGGGCTACCAGGTGGTCGACGAGGAACAGTTCACCGCGTACCGGGAGACCGGGGTACGGCCCGACGGACCCGCCGCCGACGACGCGGCGGCGACCGACGACCAGCCTGCGGGCCACGACGACCAGCCTGAAGGCCACGACGACCAGCCGGCGGGCCACGACGACCAGCCGGCGGGCCACGACGACCAGCCGGCGGAGCCCGACCGGCTCAGCGGCGGTGCGGAGGCGGGGGCCGGCGGCGACCGGGCCGCCGGGACCGGCGCGGGTGACGACGTCGACGCGTCAGCGGGGGCCGGCGGCGCGGGTGGCCGGCCCGCCGACCGGGACAACTGAGCGGGCCCGGCATGCGCAGCGCGGTGGTGGTCGGCGCCGGGCTCGGCGGACTGTCGGTGGCCGGCGCGCTGGCCCGCTCCGGCTGGCAGGTCACCCTGCTGGAACGGGCCGACCGGGTCCGCCCGGAACCCACCGCCGTGGTGCTCTGGCCCAACGGGGTACGCGCGTTGCGGGTACTCGGCCTCGGCGCCGGCCTGGACGCCATCGCCACCCCGCTGCCCGACGGCGGTATCCGCCGCCCCGACGGTCACTGGCTGGCGCAGCCCCGGCCCACCCCGGCCGACCGGATGCCGGTGGTGGTGCACCGGGAGGATCTGCACGACGCCCTGATCGCCGGCCTCGGGGACCGGGTCGAGCTGCGGACCGGGGTCGTGGTGGACAGCGTCCGGGCGAACCCCGACGAGCGGCCCGGGGTCGGGCTGAACGGGCAGTTCGTCGAGGCGGACCTGGTGGTCGCCGCCGACGGCACGGACAGCGTGCTGCGCCGTCAGCTCGCCCCCGAGGCCAGCGTGGTCAGTTCCGGCTGCGCCGCCTGGCGGGCGGTGATCCCCTGGTACCGGGTGCCGGTGCCGGCCGACCAGCCGGTCGGTGGTGAGGTGCTGGGCGCCGGTTACCGGTTCGTGGCGGCCTCGCTCGGCGAGCGGGGGTCGTCCGGCGCGTCCCGTCGAGGTGGCGTCTACTGGGTGGCCACCGCCGCCGGTGCGCCCCGCCCGGAGTCCCCGCAGACCCAGCTCGCCCTGCTCAAGCGGTGGTACGCGGGCTGGCCCGCCCCGATCGGTGATCTCCTGGCGGCCACCGAACCCGCCGACCTGGTGCAGCAGGAGGTGCGTGAGTTGCGTCCGCTGCCCCGGGCGTACGGCTTTCCCGCCGGGCCGGGCGGGGTGGTGCTGCTCGGCGACGCCGCCCACGCCATGCCACCGCACCTGGGACAGGGCGCCTGCCTGGCCTTCGAGGACGCGGCCACCCTGTCGTCGCTGCTGCGCGAGTCCCGGTTGCCCGACGCCGTGCTGGCGTACGACCGGTTGCGCCGTCCCCGGGCGGCCACCGTGGTCCGGCAGACCCGCCGGATGTCGGCGGTGCTCCAGACCCGGGGCCGGCTGGCCCTGCGCGCCCGCGACGCGGCGCTCGGCACGATCAGCCCCCGCCTGCTCTCCGGTGCCGCCGCCGCAGCCGCCGCCTGGCGCCCCCCACCCACCCCCTGACCCGCTGCCCCCGGCTCGCCCGCCCCGCCCCGCCTGCGCGGCCGTCCCCGGGCCGGTGATCAAGAGGTTTACGTCATGCGCGGCCCATTTCCTGACGCAAACTTCTTGATCACCGAGCCGGGGCGGGGCGAGCCGAGCCGAGCCGAGCCGGGACGAGCTGGGGCGGGGCGGGGGAGGGACAGGGGCTGTTAGAGGAGGGCGGTGGGTTCGGCTATGCAGGCGGTGCCGATGCGGCGGAAGCCGACGCGCAGGTAGATGCGGGCGACGTCCTCGCTGCCGGCGGAGAGGAAGACCAGGTCGGTGCCGGCGGCGCGCAGGGTGCGGGCCAGAGTGGCGGTGACCGCGGCGGCGAGGCCCCGGCGGCGGGCGGCCGGCAGGGTGGCGACCCCGGCGACCTCGGCGACGTCGTCGACCCGCATCGCCATCCCGCTGGCCAACGCGCCGTCGTCAGGCGTCCAGGCGACCGCCGACAGTCGCCGGCCGGCGGCGATCGCGGCCCGCTCCTCGTCGAGGGCGGCCACGTCCAGCTCGGTCATCGCGGCGTCCCGTTCGGCCGGGCCGGCGGCGCCGGGGGCGGTGCCGGCGGCGGAGAAACCGACCGCGGCGACCGCGCGGCGGGCCGCCACGTCGAGCGCGAAGCCGGGCGCGTCCGGGTCCAGCACCCGCACCGGTACGTCGGTGAGCGTCGCCGGGTCGGCCGGGATCACCTGCGGGTCGAGCACCATCAGCGGGGCCTCCAGCACGCTCAGGCCGGCGGCCCGGGCGGTGGCGAGCAGGTCCGGGGTGGTCTCGTGCACCCACTCGAACGCCTCGGGCAGGCCCAGCTCACGCTGCCGTTCCCGGACGGTGTGCAGGTCGGCCAGCGACGGTGGCGCGGTGGCGTCCAGGCGGGGGCGGGCATAGAACGGCCAACCGACCCCGTCCCGGGCGAACAGCACCAGGCCGCCGTGTTCCTCGGCGCGGGCGGCGTCCCGGGGCACCGCGTCATAGAAGCGTTCCAACCGGTCGAACAGGTCGCGGTGCGCAGGATCCACCGCGCGAGACTACACGTCCCAGAGTCTGGAAGGTGTGATCAATCCGCACTGGCCCTGCCCGGGTCGCCCTAACGTAGACTCAACAGACCGCCCAGGGCCGACGTCGTCCCGACCATGAAACAACCTGAGTGACGACAGGAGACCCGGTGGCCCTTCCGTACCCGCACAGCCCGCAGCCGGTCCCTTCCGCGACCGGTCTGTACGACCCGGCGCACGAGCACGACGCGTGCGGGGTGGCCTTCGTGGCCGACCTCCACGGGCGGCGCTCCCATGCGGTGGTGGCGAACGGCCTCGGTGCGCTCTGCCGGCTCGACCATCGTGGCGCCCGGGGCGCCGAGCAGAACACCGGCGACGGCGCGGGCATCATGATCCAGGTGCCGGACGCGTTCCTGCGTGCGGTGGTGGACTTCCCCCTGCCCCCCGCCGGCCAGTACGCCACCGGTCTGGTCTTTCTCCCCGACGACGACGGCGGTGAGGCCCGCGCCCGTCAGGTGGTGGAGAAGTACGCCCTCGTCGAGGGGGCCGAGGTGCTCGGCTGGCGCGACGTGCCGACCGACCCGAGCGGGCTCGGTGAGACGGCGTTGGCGGCGATGCCCCGGATCCGGCAGCTCTTCCTGGCCGCGCACCGGCTCACCGACACCCCGGCGGGTCCGGCCGGTTCCCCGCTGTCCGGCATCGACCTGGACCGGGTGGCGTTCTGCGTGCGTAAGCAGGCCGAGCGGGAGACCGCCGAGCGGGGGGTGACCGCCTACTTCCCGTCGCTGTCGGCGCGGACGATGACCTGGAAGGGCATGCTCACCCCCGACCAGCTGCCGGAGTATTTCCCGGAGCTGACCGACGAGCGGGTCGACAGCGCGATCGCGCTGGTGCACTCCCGGTTCTCCACCAACACCTTTCCGTCCTGGCCGCTGGCCCACCCGTACCGGTTCATCGCGCACAACGGCGAGATCAACACGATCCGCGGCAACCGGAACTGGATGCAGGCCCGCGAGGCGCTGCTGCGTAGCCCGCACCTGCCCGGCAACATCCGTCGGGTGTTCCCGGTCTGCACTCCGGCCGCTTCCGACTCGGCCAACTTCGACGAGGTGCTGGAGTTGCTGCACCTGGCCGGCCGGAGCCTGCCGCACGCGGTGCTGATGATGATCCCGGAGGCGTGGGAGAACGACCCGGCGATGCGCCCGGACAAGCGCGCGTTCTACCGGTTCCACGCCAGCCTGATGGAGCCGTGGGACGGGCCGGCCTCGGTCGCCTTCACCGACGGTGAGATCGTCGGGGCGGTGCTGGACCGCAACGGCCTGCGGCCGGGGCGCTGGTGGCGGACCGCCGACGGGCTGGTGGTGCTGGGCAGCGAGGCGGGCGTGCTCGACCTCGACCCGGCCTCGGTGGTCGCCAAGGGCCGCCTCCAGCCGGGCCGGATGTTCCTGGTGGACACGGTCAACGGCCGGATCGTCTCGGACGACGAGATCAAGACCGAGTTGGCCGCCGCCCAGCCGTACGACGAGTGGCTGCACGCCGGCCTGATCGACCTCGGTGACCTGCCCGCCCGGGAGCACGTGGTCTACACCCACGACTCGGTGCGCCGGCGGCAGCAGACCTTCGGTTACACCGAGGAGGAGCTGAAGATCCTGCTCGCCCCGATGGCGCGTACCGGGGCGGAGCCGCTGGGCTCGATGGGCACCGACACCCCGATCGCGCCGCTGTCGACCCGGCCCCGGCTGCTCTACGACTACTTCCACCAGCTCTTCGCGCAGGTCACCAACCCGCCGTTGGACGCGATCCGGGAGGAGTTGGTGACCAGCCTGGCGTCGACCATCGGCCCGGAGGGCAACCTGCTGGACCCGGGTGCGGCGAGCTGCCGGCAGATCGTGCTGCCCTACCCGGTGATCGACAACGACGAGCTGGCGAAGCTACTCGACGTCGACGAGGACGGTGACCTGCCCGGCTTCAAGGCGGTCCGGGTGTCCGGGCTCTACCGCATCCGCGACGGCGGGGCCGGCATCAAGGCCCGGTTGACCGAGATCTGCCGGCACGTGTCCGAGGCGATCGAGGACGGCGTGCGCATCCTGGTGCTGTCCGACCGGGACTCCAACGCCGACCTGGCGCCGATCCCGTCGCTGCTGCTGACCGCGGCGGTGCACCAGCACCTGGTGCGGGAGCAGACCCGGACCCAGGTGGCGCTGATCGTGGAGTCCGGTGACTGCCGCGAGGTGCACCACGCGGCGGTGCTCATCGGGTACGGCGCGGCGGCGGTCAACCCCTACCTGGCCTTCGAGTCGGTGGAGGACATGATCGCCACCGGGGCCCTGGTCGGGGTGGAGCCGGCGAAGGCGGTCCGCAACTACGTCAAGGCGCTCGGCAAGGGCGTCCTCAAGATCATGTCCAAGATGGGCATCTCGACGGTGTCGTCGTACTGCGGCGCGCAGGTCTTCGAGGCCGTCGGCCTGGACACCCGGCTGGTCGACCGCTATTTCCGGGGCACCCCCAGCACCATCGGCGGGATCGGGCTGGCCGGGATCCACACCGAGGTCGCCGCCCGGCACGGGCAGGCCTGGCCGACGCCCGGCACCGTCGGCTCCACCCGGCTGGAGGTGGGCGGCGAGTACCAGTGGCGGCGCGAGGGTGAACTGCACCTGTTCAACCCGGAGACGGTCTTCCTGCTCCAGCACGCCACCCGCAGCCGCCAGTACGACGTGTTCCGCCAGTACACCGCCAAGGTCGACGAGCTGGCCGCCCAGGCCGGTTCGCTGCGCGGGCTGTTCACCCTGCGGACCGGGCTGCGTCCGGCGGTGCCGATCGAGGAGGTCGAGCCGGCCACCGAGATCGTCAAGCGGTTCGCCACCGGCGCCATGTCGTACGGGTCGATCTCGGCGGAGGCGCACGAGACGCTGGCCATCGCGATGAACCGGCTCGGCGGCAAGTCCAACACCGGCGAGGGCGGCGAGGACGTCGACCGGCTGCACGACCCGGCACGCCGCTCGGCGGTCAAGCAGATCGCCAGCGGACGCTTCGGGGTGACCAGCGAATACCTGGTCAACGCCGACGATCTCCAGATCAAGATGGCGCAGGGCGCGAAGCCCGGCGAGGGTGGGCAGCTGCCCGGCAACAAGGTGTGGCCGTGGATCGCCCGCACCCGGCACGCCACCCCCGGCGTCGGCCTGATCTCCCCGCCGCCGCACCACGACATCTACTCCATCGAGGACCTCGCCCAGCTCGTGCACGACCTCAAGTGCGTCAACCCGGCCGCCCGGGTGCACGTCAAGCTGGTCAGCGAGGTCGGTGTGGGCACCGTCGCGGCCGGGGTCGCCAAGCTCAAGGCCGACGTCATCCTGATCTCCGGGCACGACGGCGGCACCGGCGCGTCCCCGCTCAACTCGCTCAAGCACGCCGGCACCCCCTGGGAGTTGGGCCTGGCCGAGGCGCAGCAGACGCTGCTGCTCAACAAGCTGCGTGACCGGGTCACCGTGCAGGTCGACGGCCAGCTCAAGACCGGCCGGGACGTGGTGGTGGCGATGCTGCTCGGCGCGGAGGAGTTCGGTTTCGCCACCGCCCCGCTGATCGTCGAGGGCTGCGTGATGATGCGGGTCTGCCACCTCGACACCTGCCCGGTCGGCATCGCCACCCAGAACCCGGTGCTGCGGGAACGCTTCACCGGCCGGCCGGAGTTCGTGGAGAACTTCTTCCTCTTCCTCGCCGAGGAGGTCCGCGGCTACCTGGCCGAGCTGGGCTTCCGCAGCATCGAAGAGGCGATCGGGCAGACCGAGGTGCTCGACATCGTACCGGCGATCGACCACTGGAAGGGCCACGGCCTCGACCTGGCCCGGGTGCTGCACACCCCGCAGCTGCCCGAGGGTGCCGCCCGGCGCGGTGTCCGCGCCCAGGACCACGGCCTGGAGCTGGCCCTGGACAACGAGCTGATCGCGCTGGCCCAACCGGCGCTGCGCGACGGCAGCCCGGTCCGGGTGGAGGTGGCGGTGCGCAACGAGCACCGCAGCGTCGGCGCGATGCTCGGCGGCGAGGTGACCCGCCGGCACGGCGGCGCCGGCCTGCCGGACGACACCGTCGAGTTCGTGCTGCGCGGCACCGCCGGGCAGTCCTTCGGCGCGTTCCTGCCGCGCGGGGTGACCCTGCGGCTGCACGGCGACGCCAACGACTACGTCGGCAAGGGGCTCTCCGGGGGCCGGATCGTGATCCGCCCGGACGCCGCCGCGCCGTTCGTCGACCCCGAGGCCACCGCAGGGCAGCGCGCCGAGGACCAGATCATCGCCGGCAACACCATCCTGTACGGGGCCACCGGCGGTGAGCTGTTCCTGCGCGGCCGGGTGGGGGAGCGCTTCGCGGTGCGTAACTCCGGTGCGGTGGCCGTCGTCGAGGGCGTCGGCGACCACGGTTGCGAGTACATGACCGGTGGCACGGTGGTGGTGCTCGGCGAGACGGGCCGTAACTTCGCCGCCGGCATGTCCGGTGGGACGGCGTACGTGCACCGGTTGGACACCGGCCGGGTCAACGCGGAACTGGTCGACCTGTCCCCACTGCGCGACGCCGAGCGGGAGTTGCTGCACGACCTGGTGCAGCGGCACGTCGCGGAGACCGACTCGGCGGTCGGCGCGGAGTTGCTCAAGAACTGGCCGGAGGCGGTGGAGGAGTTCACCGCCGTGGTCCCCCGGGACTACCGCCGGGTTATGGAGATCATGAAGGCCGCCGAAGCCGCCGGCCGCGACGTCGACGACGCGGTCATGTCTGCGCTGACCGCGTCGGTGCCGCCCGCCGCGCGGGTGGTCGCCCAGGAGGTGGCTCGTGCCTGACCCGAATGGTTTCCTGCGTTACGAGCGGCAGTTGCCGGCCCGTCGCCCGGTGGCGGTGCGGATCACCGACTGGCGCGAGGTGTACCCGCCCGCCGGGGCCGAGCTGATCCGGGAGCAGGCCACCCGGTGCATGGACTGCGGCATCCCGTTCTGCCACGACGGCTGCCCGCTGGGCAACCGCATCCCGGACTGGAACGACCTGGTCCGCACCGGCACCTGGGACGCCGCGGTCGAGTCGCTGCACGCCACCAACAACTTCCCCGAGTTCACCGGCCGGCTCTGCCCGGCGCCCTGCGAGGCGGCCTGCGTGCTGGGTCTGGGCGGCCAGCAGCCGGTCACCATCAAGCAGGTGGAGGTGGAGATCGCCGACGCGGCGGTGGCCCGGGGCGGGCTGAACCCCCGCCCGGTGCCGGCGTCGACCGGGCGGTCGGTCGCCGTGGTCGGTTCCGGGCCCGCCGGGCTCGCCGCCGCCCAGCAACTGGCCCGCGCCGGTCACGCCGTCACGGTGTACGAGCGGGACGACGCGATCGGCGGTCTGCTGCGTTACGGCATCCCCGATTTCAAGCTGGAGAAGCAGCACATCGACCGGCGGCTGGCCCAGCTCGCCGCCGAGGGCGTGCAGTTCCGCACCGGGGTGAACGTCGGGGTCGACGTGACCGCCGAGGAGCTGCGGGCCCGGCACGACGCGGTGCTGCTGGCCTGTGGCGCGCTCCAGGGCCGGGACACCCCGGAGACGCCCGGTCGGCCGCTGCGCGGCGTCCACCAGGCGATGACCCACCTGGTCGCCGCCAACCGGGTGGTCGCGGCGGCCGGGGACGGTCGACCCGCGCCGGCGGTGCTGCCCGACGGCACGCCGATCGACGCGGCCGGCAAGCACGTGGTGATCATCGGTGGTGGCGACACCGCCGCCGACTGCCTGGGCGTGGCCCACCGGCAGGGCGCGGCCGGCGTCCACCAGCTCGATCTCTACCCGGAGCCGCCGCACGGCCGCGACGCCGAACGGGACCCGTGGCCGACCTGGCCGTGGGTGCTGCGCAACTACCCGGCGCACGAGGAGGGCGGGGAGCGGGTCTTCGCGGTGGCCGTGCAGGAGTTCGTGGACGACGGCACCGGTCAGGTCAAGGGCGTCCGGATCGCCGAGGTGACGGTGGAGCGGCGCGACGGCCGACGGGTGGTCACCGCGCTGCCCGGCTCCGAGCGGGAACTCCCGGCGGACCTGGTGCTGCTGGCCATCGGCTTCGAAGGCACCGAGGAGCAGCCGCTGCTGGCCCAGTTCGGGGTGGTCCGCAACGCCCGGGGTGCGGTCGACGCCCGCCCCGACTGGCAGACCGACGCCGACGGGGTGTTCGTCGCCGGGGACATGCACCGGGGGGCGTCGCTGATCGTCTGGGCGATCGCCGAGGGGCGGGCCGCCGCCGCGGCGATCCACTCCTACCTGGGTGGGGTGGGTGACCTGCCGGCCCCGGTCGACCCGGCCCGCCAGCCCCTCGCCGCCCGCTGACCCCCGCCCGTCGAACGGTGGCCGTCAGCCGACCTGGTCTCCGGGTCGGCTGACGGCCCGACCTTGTGGCACGGCCTGTGGCACGGCCACCGTTTCGCCCGCTGCGCCCTGCCGGCTCACAGCCGCTTCTGCGGCACCACCTGTCCCGGCCCTGCCGTTGTGGTGTCACGGGGGTGTCGGAGCCAGCCCTCCCGAGAGCACGTATCACCACGGAGAGCGATATGCCTGACAGTCATAAATATGCCCGTCAGGCATATCGCTCTCCGGAACCATCGTTCCGGCTCGGTCCGACGCTGCCCCGATCGGCGTCGCCCGGAGCCGACCCCGGCCCCGACCAGCCCGGGGCCGACCCCGGCCCCGACCAGCCCCAGACCAGACCAGACCCGACCTCGGGCCGAAACCGTGCCGAGCCGGGACCGAGTTCCGCCGGGACCGGCCCGGGTGCCGGAAGGTCACGGTTGCGGGCCGGTCCGGGCTGCCCGCGCCGGTGCCGGGGGCGGGCAGCCCGAACCGGGGTCGGTCAGCGCGCCAGCAGTTGGTGCGCCGCCCGGATCTGGGTCCACGACTTCGGCTGCGCCGGGGCGGTCGTGCTGCGGGTGGCGGTGGCCGGGGTGGGCCGGCCGGGGGTGAACAGCCAGGTCGTGAAGACCGGGTCCAGGTCGAGGCCGGAGATCCGCTCGGCGAGGGCCTGGAACTGGGCGATGGTGCCGTTGCCGTACCGGTGCTCGGCGGTCCAGGCGGGCAGGATCCGGAAGAACGCGTCGTCGCCGACGGTCAGCCGGAGCTGGTGCAGGGCCATCGCGCCCCGGTCGTAGACCGCGTCGTCGAAGACCGCGCCGGCACCCGGGTTGCCCGGCAGCACCTGCCAGAAGCCGTCGCCGGCGGGGTAGTTGGCGTAGGTGAAGTCGAACAGCTCCTGCGCGGTGCCCTCACCCTGCGCCTCCGACCAGAGCCACTCGGCGTACGAGGCGAAGCCCTCGTTGAGCCAGATGTTGCTCCAGTTCGCCACCGAGACCGAGTCGCCGAACCACTGGTGGGCGTTCTCGTGCACCACCACGTACGGGTTGCTGCCGCGTCGCCAGAAGCCGGGCCCGTACACCGGGCGGGTCTGCGTCTCCAGGGCGAAGCCGAGGCTGTCGATCGGCGCGGCCACACCCCCCTGCGCCTCGAACGGGTACGGCCCGAAGACGCCACTGGCCCAGTCGACGACCTCGGCGGTGCGTTCGATGCTGGCCCGGGCGGCGGGAGCCCGGTCGCCCAGCGTGGTGCTGTAGGCGTTGATCACCGGCTGCCCGTTCGGGGCGGTGTCGGTGACGATGTCGTACTGGCCGATCGCGAGGAACGCCAGGTAGGTCGCGCCGGGTTTGGTGCTGCGCCAGCCCCACCGCATCCGGTTGCCGGCCTCGGCCAGCGGGGGCCGGGGCTGCACGCCGTTGCTGATCACCTCGACGCCGTCGGGCACCGACACCGAGACGTCCCAGGTGGCCTTGTCCAGCGGGTGGTCGTTGGACGGGAACCACCACCAGGCCGACTCGGGCTCGTTGACGGCGAGCGCGCCGTCGACGGTGCGGGTCCAGCCGGAGTAGCCGTTCACCAGGGTCTCGGACGGCACGCCGGAGTAGGTGACCACGACGGTCATCGCCTGGCCGGTGGTGAGGCCGCGCGGCGCGGTCACCACCAGCTCGTGGTCGCCCTCCCGGGCGAACCGGGCGGTCCACCCGTTGACCCGCACCGACTCCACGTCGAGCAGGAAGTCGAGGTTGAACCGGGAGAGGTCCTGGGTGGCGGTGGCCAGGATGGTGGTGGTGCCGCTGAGCCGGTCGGTGGCCGGCTCGTAGCGCAGCCGCACGTCGTAGTGGTCGACGTCGTAGCCACCGTTGCCGTAGTCGGGGAAGTAGGGGTCGCCGAGGCCGGGGCTGCCGGGTTTCGGGGCGGCCGAGACCGCGACCGACCGGCTCTTGCCCGGTCGGGCGTCGGCCTGGCCGGGGGTGCCGGTCACCAGGGTGCCGGCGGTGGTGACGGTCAGGGCGGCGATGGCCGCCGTGAAAACACGTCGCACGGGGTGGACTCCCTCCATCGGGGTGTTCGCACCGACAACCTAATCGACGGCGGTGGAAACGTGTGCGTCGGATCGATGGGGATCGGCTGTTCTCTTTGTGTCGATGTTTCGCTAGCATTACCGACTAGTAACAACGCCTCACCCCCCTTGGCCACGCGCGCGGTCCAGAGGCTCCACCCTTCCTGCCCCCGGAGGACCGTCATGCCCCACCGCGCCCTACCCCGTCGTGCCCTGGCCCGTGCGGCCACCGCACTCGCCGCCCTGCTCGCCACCGCCGTCGGTGTCGTGCTCGTCCCCACCCCCGCCCAGGCCGCCACCGTCCACTACGTGGCGCTCGGCGACTCGTACTCCTCCGGCGTCGGCGCCGGCCCGTACGACCTGTCCACCTGCCTGCGCAGCCAGAAGTCGTACGCCCCGCTCTGGGCCGCCGCCAACGCGGTGACCAGCTTCGCCTTCCCCGCCTGCGGTGGCGCGGTCACCTCCGACGTGATCAGCAAGCAGGTCGGTTCGCTGAGCGCCACCACCACGTTGGTCACCATCACCATCGGTGGCAACGACGCAGGCTTCGCCGACGTGATCACCAGTTGCCGGTTCGGCAGCACGGCGACCTGCACCGCGGCGGTCGACAAGGCCAAGAGCTTCGCCACCTCGACGCTGCCCGGCCGGCTCGACGCCACCTACGCCGCGATCCGTGACCGGGCCCCGAACGCCCGACTGGTGGTGCTCGGCTACCCCCGGCTCTTCGAAACCGGCTCCTGTGGAGTGCTGGCGATGAGCAGCTACAAGCGGACCATCCTCAACGAGGCCGCCGACGTGCTCGCCACGGTCACCGCCGCGCGGGCCGGGGCGGTCGGGGCCACCTTCGCCGACACCCGGCCGTTCTTCACCGGGCACGGTGTCTGCGCCGCCGCCCCGTGGATCCGCGACGTCAGCGGCGTCATCGAGGCATACCACCCGAACGCCGACGGTTACCGGTCCGGCTACCTGCCGGCGCTCACCGCCGCGCTGCGCTGACCCACGCCGACGGTCGGCGGCCCCCGGGTCGCCGACCGTCGGCGTCGGGCGTCGGTCGCCTCCGGCGCCCCACCGGAGCGCCGGGCGACACCGCCGACGGCGGGCCGCAGTCGGGACGCCGACGGCGGGCCGCAGTCGGGACGCCGACGAGTTGATCGGTGGGCGGGTCGTGCGTGCCGACCGGCCGGGGCGCTAGGGTTCCCTCGATTCGTCAGCGCGGCGGTGGGGAGCAGTGGGTGGGCAGGCTCGCATCGGCGTACGGGCAGGCGGTCGCCGCGCACCGGCAGGCCCGGCAGCGGTGGACGGCGGCCCGTGCGCTGCTGGACCGGCTGACCGGGGAGCCCGTCCCGGAACGCACCGCCGACCTGGTCGCCCGACTGGCCCGGCTCGCCGACACGCTGGCCGCCCCACCGGCGGACGGCGGCCCCGCCCCGGTGCGCATCGGGGAGGCGTCCACGGCGGACGGACGGTTCCCGCTGCTGCTGCCGTTGGGTGCCGGCCGGCACCTGGCGGTCGACCGGGACGCCCGCGATCCCCGGGTGGCGGTGCTGCTGCGGGTGCTGGTGCTGCGGCTGCTCAGCACGGCCACGCCGGGCAGCGTGCGGGTGGTCGGTATCGACCCGGCCGCGTGGGGTGCCACCTTCATTCCGCTGCGCCCGCTGCGCGACGCCGGGGTGCTCGGTGGGGTCGCCACCACCGAGGCGGAGATCGGCGCGTTGCTGGACACCGCCGAGGCGCACGCCCGCGCCGCCCAGGCCGGTGCGGGGGAACCGGAACTGCTGCTGGTGGTGGCCGCGTCCGCGCCCGGTCCGCGGGAGCTGGCCCGGCTCGCCGCGCTGACCCACGCCGGCCCGACCGCCGGGGTGTGCGTGCTGTTCGCCGGGCGCGCGGTGACCACGCCCGGGCAGGTCCCACCCGCGCTGGGCGGCACCACCGAGGTACGCCTCGACGAACGCTACGCCCGCATCGGCGACCCGCCGGGGCAACCGTTCAGCGCCGACGGCACCGGCCTGCCCGTGCCGGTGCTGCTCGACGGCGATCCGCCCGCCGGGGCGGTCCAGGCGTTGGCCGACCAGTTGGGCGCGCAGGTGCGCCGGGACACCGCCCTGCACCTGGCCGACCTGCTGCCCGAGCGGCGCTGGAGCGAGTCCGCCCGCGCCGGCCTGCGGACCGTGGTCGGCCGCTCGGGTCGTACCCCGGTGGTGCTGGCCTTCGACGACGCGACGCCGCACTGGCTGGTCGGTGGCCGCACCGGCGCGGGCAAGACGGTCTTCCTGCTCGACGTGCTCTACGGCCTGGCGGCCCGCTACTCCCCGGCCGAGCTTCAGCTGTGGCTGCTCGACTTCAAGGAGGGGGTCAGCTTCACCGAGTTCGTCCCCACCGAACGGGACCCGTCGTTCCTGCCGCACGCGCGGGCCGTCGGCGTCGAATCCGACCGGGAGTACGGCCTGGCCGTGCTGCGGGAGCTGCGCCGGGAGCTGGGCCGGCGGGCCGGGCTGTTCAAGCGGCACGGGGTGACCAAGCTCGCCGACCTGCCGGACACCGAACCGGTGCCCCGCACGGTGGCCGTGATCGACGAGTTCCACGTGCTGTTCGCCGGCAACGACCGGCTGGCCCGGGAAGCCGTCGACCTGCTGGAGGAGCTGGCCCGCAAGGGCCGCTCGTACGGGGTGCACCTGGTGCTGGCCAGTCAGAGCACCAGCGGCGTGGAGGCCCTGTACGGCCGGGCCGAGTCGCTGTTCGGGCAGTTCGCGCTGCGGGTGGCGCTGCCCGGCGGTGAGCCGGTGCTCGGCCCCCGGGCCACCGTGACCGGCCCGACCCGGATCGGCACGGCGCTGGTCAACACCGCCGCCGGGGCGGCCGGCGCGGACACCCTGCTGCGGTTCCCCGACGCGCACGCCGACGCCCGCCAGCTCGCCCGGCTGCGCTACGAACTGTGGGACGCCCGCCCCGACGACACCGGCCCGCCCGCGGTCTTCCGGGGCTACGCCACCGCCCACGTGGAGGACGAGCCGATGCCGGCCGCCGCCGTGACCCGCCGCCCGGCGGTGCTGGTGGGCCGGACGGTCGACGTGGTCGGCAGCACCGCCCGGTTCGACCTGGACGCCTCCCCCGGCCGGCACCTGGCCGTGGTGGGCACCTCGGCGACCGGCGGGCACGTGCTGCGGGCCGCCGCGTTGAGCCTGGCCGGCCAGCACCGCCCCGGCGAGGCCGAGTTCGTGCTGGTCCCGCTGGTGTCGGCCGCCGACGAACTCGCCGACGACACGGCTGCCGGGTTGAAGGCCGCCGGACACCAGGTGACCCAGGTCGACGCGGCCGGCCTGCGGGCCCGCATCGGTGCGCTGACCGCCGGCCCCGGCGAGCGCGGCCGGACGTACCTGGTGGTCTTCGGGGTGGACGCGGCCGGCGCGGTGCTCGCCGCCGCCGACCCCGACACCTACCGCACCGGCCACGACGACCTGCGGGCGCTGCTGGGGGAGGGGCCGGGGCGTGGGGTGCACCTGCTCGGCTGGTGGCGGGGGCTGCGTCGGCTCGCCGACGACCTCGGTGGTAGCCAGAACCGCGACGACGTGGCCTGCCTGGTGGCGTTGAACGTGCCCGCCGACGATCTCGGGCTGTATCTCGGGGTGACCGATCTGGTGTGGACCCCTCGCCCCAACCGGGCCCTGCTGGTCGACCGGCACGCCCAGCGGCGCACGGTGATCGTGCCGTTCGTCCGCCCCGGACACCAGCCCGACGAGGAGGAACGCTGAGTGGCCGGCTACGACGACTACGCGGCGGCCGTCCGGCAGCTCTCCGCCCGGATCCGCGAGGGTGAGCGGGGTGCCGCCGCCGAGGCGGAACGCCGCCGGAGCCTGCACGCCGGGGTGACCCAGCTCGGTCAGCGGCTGGCCGCCCAGGAACAGCGCCTCACCCAGCTCGCCGCCGCCGCCGGCCTACCTGCCGTGGCCGACCCGACCCCCGGTCCGGGGCCGGTCCCCGGGGCCGGTGCGGGTCCCGCCGTCGGCTCCGGTTCGGCCCCGGGGCCCGCCCCCGGGGCGGGCACGGCTCCCGGCGGGTCCGGGGTGGACGGCGATCCGGCGGTGGTGCTGGCGGAGACCGGGCGGCTGGTCGACGAGGCGGACCGGCTGGGGCAGCAGGCCGAGGCGTTGGCCCAGCGGCCTGCTCTGCTGCCCACCTGGTCACCGACCGCCCGCGCGGTCGCCGTCTACGCCGGCTGTGCCGCCGTCGGGGCACTGGTCATGCTGGTGCTGGTGGTCGCCAACGGCATCGGCGTGGTCGACGGCTTCACCCTGGGCGCGCTGACCTGCGCCGGGCTGCCGCTGATCTCCTTCGTCGCCGGCTGGTTGATCCTCGGGCGGTGGGGACGGCCGGCACTGGCCAGCACCGATCCGCCCCGGTACGCCCCGCTCGGCTTCGTCGTCTGCGTCCTGCTGGTGCCGCTGGCGTACTGCGTGACCCTGCTGCTGTTCCGCGTCGTGCGGTGAGGTGCCTGGCGGGGCCGGTGGCGGTTGCTGCGGCGGTGGTGGTCGTTGCGGCGGCGGTGAAGAAGGGACCTCGTCCCGGTGCTCGTGTGCGAACGACCACCGGGAACGCTGGTCAGCCGGCCCGGTAGGAGAGGTAGTAGCCCTCGTACGGCCAGCTGTGGAAGTTGTTCAGCTCGGACGCGGTACCGGTGCAGTCGGAGGTCCGGTAGCCGGAGACGGAACCGAAGCCGTTCCAGCCGATCGCCCAGATCGCCTCTGCCGGGACCGGGCGGCAGATGCCGTCGGGCGTGGCCTGTCTGCCGACGATGATCTGCGTGGTGGCCTGGTAGAAGACGAGGCCGACGTCGGGGACCTTGAGCGTCTCGACAGCGGCTGCGGGCGACGCCGGTATCGTTACGGCCAGTGTGGTGATCAATGCGGCGGCGAGACCCGCAGCGATTCGGCTGGTGAAACTGCGCATGAGCTTCCCTTCCTCACGGTGTCCAGGAACGGGGCCGGAGCTCGTTCACCCCGCAATGAATTGATCTGGATCGATTGTATTCCCCGTGTCAACAACCTCGTCACTGATTGCTGCCGCCGGGTGGCCCGAGTTTCCTGCCGGCACCCCGCGAGCGTCAGGTACTTGACCGTGCAACTTTCCGGCGGTAGCTTGAGATTTCGATCCACCAGCATCAATGGGAGTAGGTAGCCGTGCTGTTGAAATCCTTCGCCATCGCCGGGGTCGTCGCCGGTGTGCTGGCTGTGGCCCCTCCTGCCTCGGCGGCACCCCAGCTGGGGGCCGGCGTCTATCCGCCCGGGAACTGCCAGCCGGGCACATTCTGCGTCTGGCCCCACTGGGATCACCCGAACGGGGTCCCTACGGAGACTCCGTCCCTGGTGACCACCACCGAGTGGACCGGCAACATCACGGGTTTCAACTACTACAACTACACGAACCGAAACGCCGCGATCAGCTGGCGCTTCAACTCTGCCGGAACGATTATGACCGGCACGGACTGTGCTACCCCCGGCGACGGATTCTTCTATGTACCAATGGGCGTGACGAAGGTGAGTTGGAATACGGCGAACGTCTGCTGACCTCCGCCTCTTCTGATCTCCCGAATTCGGTGCCTCCGCTTTCCCGGTGGTCTTTCGTACGGGGACGACCACCGGAGAGGTCGGGCGGTAAGCCCTCCGTGGCTGCTGTTGCCGACGTGGTCACCGCCGGGCCGCACGGTCGGTACCTGTTTCGCCTGCGCCGGGTCGGGATCGAGTTGGTGCCGGTCGCCCACCTCGGCGGGGAGCAGCCCCGGCCGCACCCCCGACAGATCCCGGTGTACGTCTCGATGCGGTGGTCGGCCAACGTCCGCCATGCCTCGGCGGCCCGCCCGGCGGCGTACCGGCGCAGCTCGGCGGCGTTCACCGGCGTCCCCTCGGCGCGGCGGCCTTGATCAGTCGGGCGTACCTCACCTGCTCGCAGGGGTAGTCCGCGCCACAGCCGCAGACCCGGCGGGTCACCACGCGCGGGGGATGGGCGAACAGGATGTCGTCGGCGTCCTCGACGTCCTGGTCGGAGACGAGCAGGCCGAGGTCGCCGCCGGACTCCGAGGGCAGGTCGGCGTCCGACGCGTTGCTGTCGTACGGACGGCGGTTGTCGTGCGCTCGCTGGCTGTCCTGTGCTCGCTGGTCGCCCTGTGCTCGCTGGTCGCCCTGTGCTCGCTCGTTGTCGTGTGGTCGCTGGTTGTCGTGCTGTCGTCGGCTGGGGTGGTGGTCGGGTCGGTCGTTCATCGGGGTACCTCCAGGTCGGTCTCCTCGGGCGAGGGCTGGTGGGTGTTGAGCCGGATCCGGTGAGTCTCGGCGGGGTCTGGTGGCTGGAGCGCGCCGTCGGGGGCGACGGTCAGCTGCACGGTGCTGGTCCAGTTGCTTGAGCGACTGGCGCTCAAGATCAGATTGCGATTTGCGTACTCCCCTCGGCGTGTCGTGTACAAAATCGCAATCTGATCTTGGTGAGGGTGGTGCACAAGTGGTCGGGGCGTGTGGGCAGGTGGTGGCACGCCCGGTCGGGTCGGGGGGATGACCCGACCGGGCGCTCTGTGCGGGTGCGGAACCGACCAGCTCCGGGTTTGCAGACCTGGGAGCCGATCGATGGGAGCTTTACACATCTAGTCACGCAAGGCAAGCACGACAACACGTTACTTGTCACGAGTAGTGGCACGTGATCGAATGGCGGGGCAGACCTGGGAGTACACACATGCCCGTCAAGCCCAAGTGGCAACAACTCGCGGACCAGATCCGTGGGCAGATCGAATCAGGAGAGCTTGCGCCAGGGGACCAGTTGCCCTCCACCATGCAGCTCAAGACTGAGCACGGCGTCTCGACGACCGTCGTGCGGCAAGCCATTCTCGTCTTGCAGACGCAGGGATGGGTGCAGGGTGTCCACGGGCTTGGGGTGTTTGTCGCCGAGCGGGAGTGACCGGGATGCCCCACACCCCGTGCCCTGCCACGCCGACGCCCCACGGCGACGCCCCATGTCGACGCCGACGCCAAGATCGTGCTACTTCCTGGTTGTAGTGGCATCCCCGCGGGCGTTACGAGGCCACTACATCGTGGATCGAGCACGATCTTGGCCGCAGGTGGCGGCCTAACCGAGCGGGGTTAGCCGAGCGGGGGTAGCCCAGCGGGGTTAGCCGGGCGGGGGCGGCCAGTGGGGCCTTTGCGTGGGCCGGGCATTGGCGGTGGTCACCCGTACCGCGTGGGGGTGGTCCCGGTGGGGGGTGGCTGCGTTCGGTGTTCACCTCGTAGGCTCTCTGTGGTCATCGTCGGTGCGGCGGCGTGACTGTGGTGTGTCGACAGGCCAGGGGGGAGCGTGTGTGAGCGCGGCGGAGATGCTCGCGAAGCTGGCGGCGGCCTCGCAGAAGCTGGACGAGGCGCGGGCGAAGACGGCAGCGGCCGCACAGGACGCCGCCGAGGCGCGTTCCCTGGTCGCCGGGGCGTTGCAGGGCGTCGCCGCCGGCCCGCTGATCGGCGTGATCGACAGCTACCGGCAGGCGCTCGCCCAGGCCACGCAGGGCGGTCAGCCGGCCTACCAGCAGCTCCAGGAGACGATCTCCAAGGTACGCGCGCTGGGTAATTAAGTGGCCCTGCGACCGGTGTGGGCGGGCCGGCCGTGGTCGGGTTGCCCGTGTGGCCACCGATCTGCCGGATGGCCGCTGGCGTAACGCGTGCGGGCGGTGTGATCCGCCGGATTCGTGGTGTCGATTCTTCGCGAAGTCAGTTCCACCGCCAGCCTCGGCGCTGGCGGTCGACCAGTTGGACACGATCGAGGCGGTGGGGGATGACGGTGCAGGGGCGTGACGGTGGCGATCTGGACGGGTTCCACGTCGGGTGGGTGCCGGAAGGGGCCGGGGAACTGGTGTCGGACTTCGCTTCCGAGTGGGAGGACGTCAGCTTCGCCAGCCGGGTCTGGGAACGTGCGGTGGAGGACGGCTACCGGGTCGACCTGCGGGTGCACGTGTTGCGGGGGGAACGGCTGACCACGCTGTTGCAGGTGCGCGATTTCCTGGCCGGGTACCACGAGCGGGATTCCGCTGAGTGGCCGCTTGCCGAGTTCGGGCGCGGTGACGGCGTCGGGTTGACCGGCGGGGGCGAGGCGTTCTGGCTGGTCCGACCGGGGCTCGCGGTCGACGTGCTGGTGGATGTCGACCGGTTCGATGCGGAGGCGTCGATCGAGGTCGCCAGCTCCATCAGGGAGCTACCCCACGGCTGACCCCGGGCGGGGATGATTCCTGGGGGAGGGTTATGCCTGTCAGGCATATTCATGACGCTGTGGCATAAGACCTTCCCCGCACAGTCTGTCCCGACGTCGCCCGTGTCCCGACGTCGCCCGTGTCCCGACGTCGCCCGTGTCCCGACGTTGTCGGGTTTCCGATAACGCACCAGGTTCCGAAAATGTACACCCGTTCATATTCTGACGTGTTCACCGTCGGCTATGGACGTGGAGAGTCGTGGATCATCGAGAGGTACGCCGCCTGGCGGAGCAGTCTGCCAACTTCGGGTTCTTGGCGGACCATCCGCTGCTGGTCTGGTACGGCGCCGGGGCGGAACTGCTCGTCTACGTCGACGCGCAGTCGGCGATGTTCAAGGCCCGCGCGTTCGGTGACGTCCTCGCCCGGGACCTGGTACGGCGTACCCAGGTCACCCCGGCCAAGGACACCTTCTTTCACCAGGTGCAGGCGTTGCACACCTCGGGTGCCGTCACCGCGAAGGTCTACGCCGCCTTCGACCGCCTGCGGGACACCGGCAACCGGGCGGTCCACGACCACCTCGGCGAGGTCCGTGAGGCACTGGCGCTGCTGCGGACCTGTTTCGAGCTGGGCGTCTGGTACCACCGGGCGTTGACCGACGACCGTTCCCCGCGTGGCTTCGTGCCCCCGACCCCGCCTCCGGCGCAGGTCCCGGTGTCGATTGCCGAGGGGCTGCGCGCCGAGATCGAACGGTACAAGCAGGAGCTTGCCCAGACGAAGCTGTTGCTGGACGGGCAACCGTCGCTGGCGCTGGCCCAGGCCGCCGCGACGGATGCCGCCGAGCAGGCGGTGCGGGACGCCGACGCCCGACGCCCGCAGGCCGCCGCGTTGGTCGCCAGTCTCGAACCGGCCGCCGAGGCGGCGCAGCAGGCATTCGACAGTGCGCAGCCGGTGACGGTGTCCGCCGCCAAGCGGGAGGATTTCATCGCCCGCGCCCGCCGCGCCTCCCAGGAGCCGCTGAACGAGGCGCAGACCCGGGTCGAGATCGACCGTCAGCTCACCGCCGCCGGTTGGCAGGTCCAGGACGAGAACCAGCTCAACCTGTACGCGGGCGTCGGTGTCGCGGTGCGCGAGGTGACCCTGGCGACGGGCCGCGCCGACTATCTGCTCTATGTCAACCAGCGGCTGGTCGGGGTGATCGAGGCCAAGCGGGAGGGCACCGCCCCGCGTGGGGTGGAGGCGCAGCTCGACCGCTACCTCAACGGGTTGACCGCCGAGCAGCGGCTCAGCGCGTGGCGGCGGGAGGCGGCACTGCCGTTCGGATACGTCGCCACCGGCACGGAGACCGCTTTCGTCAACCAGCTCGACCCGTTTCCGCGTACCCGGGAGGTGTTCGCGTTCCATCGGCCGGAGACGCTCGCCCGGTGGATGCGGGAGGCGGACGACGAGCCGGAGGCCCCGACGCTGCGTGCCCGGCTGCGCCGGATGCCGGCGCTGGACCGGCTGGGTCTGCGCCCGGCGCAGATCGACGCGGTCGACGGCCTGGAACGCTCGCTGGCCGATGCCCGGCCCCGGGCGTTGATCCAGATGGCGACCGGGGCGGGCAAGACCTTCACCGCGGTCACCAGCAGCTACCGGCTGCTCAAGCACGCCCGTGCCCGCCGCATCCTGTTCCTGGTCGACCGGAACAACCTCGGCAAGCAGACCCTGCGCGAGTACGCCGGCTACCAGACCCCCGACGACGGGCGGAAGTTCACCGAGCTGTACACGGTGGACCGGCTCTCCGGGGTCGGCCTGCTGGACTCGTCGAACGTGGTGATCTCCACGATCCAGCGCCTCCACGGGGCGCTGCGCGGCGTCGAACTACCCGACGTCGACCTGGACGACCGGGCGTACGACAGCTACGACCTGGACTCCCCGGCCGAGGTGGGTTACAACCCGCAATTGCCGCCGGAGACGTTCGACCTGATCGTGGTGGACGAGTGTCACCGCTCGATCTATGGCAAGTGGCGTGCCGTGATCGAGTATTTCGACGCCTTCGTGGTGGGGCTGACCGCGACGCCGGTGAAGCAGACCCTCGGCTTCTTCCAGCAGAACCTGGTGTCCGAATACACCTACGAGCAGGCGGTCGCCGACGGGGTGAACGTCAACTTCGACGTCTACCGGATCAAGACCGAGATCACCGAGGGCGGGCAGAAGATCGAGGCCGGCACGGTCGTGCCGCTGCGCGACCGCCGCACCCGCGCCGAGCGCTACCAGGAGCTGGAGGACGACTTCACGTACGCGGGCCGCCAGGTCGGCCGGTCGGTGATCTCGAAGGGGCAGTTGCGGCTGGTGCTGGAGACCTTCCGCGAGCGGCTGTTCACCGAGATCTTCCCCGGCCGTTCCACGGTGCCCAAGACGCTGATCTTCGCGCGTGACGACAACCACGCCGAGGAGATCGTCGCCATGGTCCGGGAGGTGTTCGGGCGCGGCAACGAGTTCGCCAGAAAGATCACCTATTCCTCCCGGCGGGACGGCGACAACCCCGACACCCTCATCCAGGCGTTCCGCAACAGCCCGGAGATGCGGGTCGCGGTCACCGTCGACATGATCGCCACCGGCACCGACGTACGCCCGCTGGAGTGTGTGTTCTTCCTCCGGCCGGTGCGCAGCGCCACCTACTTCGAGCAGATGAAGGGGCGTGGGGCACGCACCATCGACCCGGCCGACTTCCAGTCCGTCACCCCGGACGCCCAGGTGAAGGACCGGTTCGTCATCGTCGACGCGGTAGGCGTCACCGAGGCCGACCTGGACGAGGCGGTGCCGCTGCAACGGCACACCGAACAGCAGATCTCGCTGCGTGACCTGCTGCGCAAGGCCGGCACCCTCACCGCCGACGCCAACGAGGTGGCCACCCTGGCGTCCCGGTTGTCCCGCCTCGACCGGCAACTCACCGACGACGAACGCGCCGAGTTGGCGGAGCTGGGCGGGCAGCCGCTCACCGGCATCGTCCGGGGCCTGGTCGACGCCGTCGCCCCCGAACAGCTCAACCCGGCGACCCAGGCCGGGCCGGACGCCGTCCGTGACCTGCTGGCCGGGGCGCTGCGCCCGTTGGCTGCGAACCCGCAGCTCCGCGACCGCATCCTGGAGATCCGCCGCGCCCACGACATCACCATCGACGAGGTCAACGTCGACAAGCTGGTGTCGGCGGCCGGGGTGCCCGCCGCCGAACGCGCCCAGGTGACCGTGCGGAGCTGGCACGACTACCTGGAACAGCACCGCGACGAGATCACCGGGTTGCAGGTGTTCTACGAGGGCAAGGGCCGGGTCAGCTACGAACAGCTCAAGGAGCTCGCGGCCCGGATCGCCCGGCCCCCGCAGGCGTGGACCCCGGAGTCGCTGTGGCAGGCGTACGTGCTGCTCGGCCGCACCGCCGAGCAGTCCGGGGCGCGCGGGGTGACCGACCTGGTCGCCCTGATCCGCTACGAACTGGGCCACGACCAGGAATTGCGTCCATTTCGTACGGCCACAGAGGAGCGTTTCCGTGGGTGGCTGCTGCGGCAACAGCAGGCGGGCGCTACCTTCACTGCCGATCAGGTGTGGTGGCTGGAGAGGATCAAGGACGTGATAGCGGTCAGCGTGGAGATCACCCCCGACGACCTGGAAGGGGCACCCTTCACCGAACGCGGCGGCATCGACGGGTACGCGGGCGCCTTCGGCAACCGCGCCGAACCCCTCCTCACCGAACTCAACCAGGAGCTGTCCGCGTGACCGACCTACCGCCCGGTTGGGTGCGGGTGAGACTCGACGAGGTAGCTGAGGTTCGTCTCGGCCGTCAGCGCTCCCCAAAGAACCACATCGGTACACAAATGCGCCCCTATTTACGGGCAGCGAACGTAGATTGGAATGGCCTTAAGCTTGACGACGTCAAGCAGATGAACTTCACAGATGGCGAAGCGGAAATCTATAGGCTTCGCCAAGGGGATATCGTCCTCAGTGAAGCATCTGGAAGCCCCGGTGAGGTTGGTAAGCCAGCCCTTTGGAGTGGGGAGATCGAAGATTGCTGCATTCAGAATACCTTACTTCGAGTTCGGAGCTATGGTCCAGATCCTCGATTCCTACTTCACCTTCTGCGCCATGAGGCAATTCGAGGTGCCTTTGTAGAACCCTCGCGAGGGGTTGGCATCCACCATATTGGTGCTGCTCGCTTGTCGTCGTGGCCGTTGCTGTTGCCGCCGCTCGCCGAGCAGCGCCGAATTGTCGCGGCTGTGGAGGGGTATCTGTCGAAGATCGAGGAGGCGGATGCTTGTCTCGATTCTGCCTTAGCGAAGTTGGCGTCCCACCGTCAAGCAACTGCAACAACCGCAGTCCGTGGTTCACTTGTATCGAATGACTCGGCTGCTGTTTCCGCGAATCATCTAGTAGAGAAAATTGCCGGGCAGGGCGGAATTCTTTCCGAAGGTGACTGGGCTGTTCCTGCTTCGTGGGTGTGGTCGACTCTAGGAGACCTCTTCGAGATTTTTGTTGGCTTTACTCCGAGTAGGTCGGATTCGACACTGTGGCAGGGCGATGTGCCGTGGGTGTCAAGCGGGGAGGTCGCTTTTGGGCGAATTCAGGGCACGAGAGAGAAAATCGCTCTGCAAGCTATTGGCAATACTGCTACCAGGCTGCACCCTCCGGGTACCTTGCTTCTCGCTATGATTGGGGAAGGTAAAACACGGGGTCAGGTGGCGATCCTTGACATCGAAGCTGCCCATAACCAAAATTGTGCTTCAATTCGCGTGTCAAAAACTCCAATCCTCCCCGAGTACGTATACATTTTTCTGATGGCGCGATATGACCAGACGCGGCGTGCTGCTGCGGGTGGAAATCAGCTTGCCTTGAATCGAGGTATGATTCGCGAAATCCGGATTCCAGTTCCCCCGGTTGAAGAGCAGGTGCGGATCGTTGAAGTTGCGCACGAGGCGTTCTCTGCAAATGATCGTTTAGTCCTTGAACTGGGGCGTGCGGTAAAACGATCCGCAGGACTGGTGTCCTCGTTGTTGGCGGAGGCGTTCGCCGGGCGGCTCGTGCCGCAGGATCCGGACGACGAGCCGGCCGCTGAACTGCTCGCCCGGATCAGGGCCGAGCGGGCGGCCACCATCCCGAAGCAGCGGACGCGCTCCCGGCGTACCCCCAGGGAGTTGGCGGCACCGCCGACCAGGGTGACCGGCGACGACTACCAGCAGGAGACCTTGCCACTGTGAGCACTGTGGATTCGCGCCGTCTGGTGCAGAAGCTCTGGAACTACTGTGACGTGCTGCGCGACGACGGCGTGTCGACCATCGATTATGTGGAGCAGTTGACCTATTTGCTGTTCCTCAAGATGGCCGACGAGCGGGCCAACCGGACGTTCCGGCCGGAGCAGATCGTCCCCGACGAGCTGAGCTGGCAGACCCTGCTGGACGCCGAGGGCGACGACCTGGAGGTGCAATACCGGCACATCCTCACCGGGCTGGCCCGGGAGGGTGGCACCCTCGGCACCATCTTCCGCAAGGCGCAGAACAAGATCCAGGACCCGGCGAAGCTCAAGCGGCTGATCGTCGACCTGATCGACAAGCAGGAATGGTCGGGCACCGGGGTCGACGTCAAGGGCGACGCCTACGAGGAGTTGCTGGCCAAGGGCGCGGAGGACGCGAAATCCGGCGCGGGGCAATACTTCACCCCGCGTGCGTTGACCGCCGCGATGGTCGACTGCATGCTGCCCACCCCCGACGACACGATCACCGACCCGGCCTGCGGCACCGGCGGGTTCCTGCTCGCCGCCTACGACCACATCCAGCGTCACCACGGCAGCACCCTCACCCCCGACCAGCGGCGACGGCTCGCCCACGGCGCGATCACCGGCACCGAGCTGGTCGACGGCACCGCCCGGCTGGCGGCGATGAACATGCTGCTGCACGGCATCGGCACCCCCAACGGCCCGTCGCTGATCACCGTGCGCGACGCACTCGGCCGGGAGCCTGACCAGCGGGTCAGCCTGGTGCTCGCCAACCCGCCGTTCGGGCGCAGCTCGTCGATCCGGATGGTGGGGGAGGACGGCCGCTCCTCCCGCGAGGAACGCGAGATCGAACGCGCCGACTTCTGGGCCACCACCGCCAACAAGCAGCTCAACTTCGTCCAGCACATCGCCGCGCTGTTGGAGATCGACGGCCGGGCGGCGGTCGTCCTGCCCGACAACGTGCTGTTCGAAGGCGGCGCGGGGGAGACCATCCGCCGCCGGCTGCTCAAGCAGTACGACCTGCACACCATGCTGCGCCTGCCCACCGGCATCTTCTACGCCGGTGGTGTCAAGGCCAACGTGCTGTTCTTCGAGCGCAAGCGCGCCCGCGAACAACCCTGGACCCAAAACCTCTGGGTGTACGACTTCCGCACCAACCAGCACTTCACGCTCAAGCAGAACCCGCTGCGCCGGGAGCACCTCCAGGACTTCGTCGACTGCTACCTGCCCGGCAAGGACCGCTCCGAGCGGGTGCCGACCGAGCGCTTCCGCGCGTTCTCCTATGACGAGCTGATCGCGCGCGACAAGGTGAACCTGGACATCACCTGGCTCAAGGACGCCTCCCTGGAGGACGCCGACGCGCTGCTGCCACCCGAGGTGATCGCCCAGGAGATCGTCGAGGACCTCCAGGCGGCCCTACGCGAGTTCGCCGCCATCGCCGAAGCCCTCGGCGCGACAGGCTCCCGGGTCGACGCCGACTGAGCCGTGCAGGCGCACCGCTGGGGAAAAGCGTAGGCGTGCTGGTGGCCCTCCCGGTAGGGTCGCCAGCGCGTACCGTACCGGCCGGTCAGTGGCGTGTTGCCCGGTGGCCTGTCCGTCTTCCTTCCGGGCGCACCAGCTCGCCGCCCATCCGATGTCGTCGTGCTCAGCAGAGCCGGAGGTCCCCACCATGGCCGGTAAGACCTATCAGGTCATCGTGCGCGGCAAGTTCGCGCCGCTCGGCGACGTGCAGCGTGCCGCGCTGCTCGCGAGAGCCGATGAGCATGAGGTGTTCCGGGCGAAGTTCACCGAAGAGGGCACGGTGACCTATGAGCGGTCCCTGCTCGCGTTCACCTTCCGCTGCCTGATCCCGGCCACCGAGGAGGACGGGGAGGCGGTCGTGATCGGGCGGGCGGAAACGCTTGCCGCAGCAGCCGTCGCGGCACTCGGTGTCGACCACCGTGACCTCCGGTCGGTGGCGACCGACCTCGACGACATCAAGATCCGCCACCGGGCACGCGGGTAGCCGGTCGGACCCGGTCATCGGCATGCACATGCGTGGGGCTGCCCGGCTGGCCGCCGCTTCCGCAGCGCTCCCGGTGGTGACGCGTAAACGCCGGGCGGGCCGATCCAGGGAATCCCAGGATCGGCCCGCCGCAGTGGTCGTGACCTGATCAGTCGCCGCTCAGGAGGTGACGCCCCGGACGTTGGTCTTCGCATAGATCCAGTCAGCGACGAGCGCGGTCGGCACCGCGTTCGTGTAGGCCTGCTCGTCCCCGGTGGAGACGACACCTCGGATCAGACTTCCGTCCCAGACCCCCGCGCCGGAATCGCCCTTTGCGGTTACTCCGTTGATCCTCTTGATCTGGAAGACGTCGGCAACGGAGGACTCGACCTTCATCGAGCAGACCTTCAGTGACGGGCTGGGGCCGGTGCCGGTCCGGCTTTCGCGGCCCCAGCCGCGCACGGCCACGTTCACGCCGGCTTTGATGATCCCAGGGCCGGCACTGTATTTGACGATGTTCTGTGTCTGCTTGACCGGCCCGGCAAGGTGCAGGATGGCGATGTCGTAGCCCTTCTCCGCCGCCGCGTAACCGTCGACAGCGATCTGCTGACCCTGTTTCGGGGCTCGGTTCCCGGTCCAGATGCGCATGCTGGTAATCGGACTGACCAGGCAGTGTTCTGCGGTCAGCACGTATCTTTCGCCGATCAGGGAACCCGTGCACTGGAACGACGCGCCGTTGTTGATCCAGATGTTCACCTGGCCCGTCAGGTTGCCACTGGTGGTGCCGTCGATGATTGCGCTCGCCGGTTGCCCGACCATGACGGCAAGCAGCGTGGTTGTCAGCGTCACGGCCACGGCGGCAAGGCGCCTGCCTGCGAAGAAGGTGGATCTGGGCAGCATTGTGCTCCTCGGGCAGGCTTTGCGTGGGCCATGGACGCGGTTGGCGTGGGCCGGCAGAAGGGAGCGTAGGGGAGGCCAATCCGGCAAACAAGATCAGCTATGTGCCGGCCCCAAGATTTAACAATCCGGGGGTACGCCGTTCCGGGTCGGCGGTACGGGACATGCCTGGGGGAACGAAGGGCGACCACCTGCCACGTGCGATGGAAGACATCCGCGTCGAGCACGTCGAACGGGCCGGCGGGGAACAGGGGAGTCGGAGCCGGCAAACAGGAGCTGCGCAACGCCCAGCTCCGACACCGTCCTGCCGAGACGGGCCACCCCGCGACGCGCCGTTCCGCCGTACGCGCGCTGTTCGTCTCGTCGCTGGCGAAGGCCGGCCCTCGGTCTTCTTCGTGGAGAGTTCTTGTCGCCAGGGCGACAAGAACTCTCCACAATCACTGTTGACCTCCGACGGCGGGGACGTTGCCGTGGGCGTCCGACCCACTCCCGCCAAGATCCGACTGTGTCGCGTACGTCGTGAGTGCCGGCGACGAACGGTCGTGCGCCGAGGTGCGGCCGGTCACTCCGGGGTGTCGTCCTCGGTGGGGCGCGGCGGCCGGTGCTTCGTGATCCACTCTTCGACGTCCTCGGCCAGCCACACCTTCATGCCGCGTAGCTCCTGGTAGGGCCGCGGGAAGGTGGGATGCCGGGTGAGCTGCTGGAACCGCTGCCGCGAGACACCCATCCGCTGGGCGATCTCGTACGGACCCATCAGCAGCACCGGGTCACGACTCATGTGGCTGACGGTAGCGAGTCGCCTACTTTGCGATCGGCTATTGCCATCTGACTAAACCTCCACCAGGGACCGTGTCGGTATGTCACGACGAGTGTCCTACCACGAGTATCTGCTCGCCACGGCGATGACGTTGGCGCGGCGGCACCGGCCGGCGTGGTCGTGGCGGCGGTGGCGGTTCGTCTGCCGGTGCGGCAACGAACTGCCCTGCCGTTACCGGCACCGCATCCCGATCAACCAGCGGCACTGGCCGGGCCAGGAGGGGCCGCGATGATCGCGCTGCGGGCCGGGGTGCTGGTGCAGGTGACGCGGAAGGCGAGCCCGCAGTTCGTCAGGCCGATCCTGTTCCGCCTGATCCGGGTCCGCACCGAGTGGATCACGTACGACGGTTGGGCCTGGCTCGACGGCTACCAGATCAACGCCAAGGGTGACGCGGTGGCCCGCCGCTCGATCTACGTCCAGCCGGCCGAACTCCAGCTCCCGAGCCCGGCTCAGAGTCGCCCCGGGCCGGTCCCCACCTCCCGGATCGTTCCTTCGCCGCGACCCGCGCCGCCCGGTGTCCGGAGGAGTCGACCACGGCAACCTAATCGAGATACGTCGATTGACAGAAGTTTGTCCGATCGAGACACTGGTTGAAACATAACCGTGCGTGCGCGGCGTCGTGCCGTCGATGCGGGAGGACCAGATGAGGCTCGTACACCGGCGGCCCCTGCTCGCGGGAGCGCTTGCCGCCGCCACCCTGGTCGGCGTCGTCGGGGTCGCCACCTCGGCCTCCGCCGCCACCGGCTGCCGGGTGACCTACACGGTCTCCAGCCAGTGGAACGGCGGGTTCGGGGCCAACGTCGCCGTCACCAACCTCGGTGACCCGCTCAACGGTTGGCAGCTCACCTGGTCGTTCACCGCCGGGCAGCAGATCACCCAGTACTGGAACGGCACCGTCACCCAGAACGGCGGCCGGGTCACCGTCGGCAACACCACCTGGAACGCCGCACTCGGCACCGGGGCGAGCACGTCGTTCGGCTTCAACGGCTCGTGGAACAACGCCAGCAACCCGGCACCGACCGACTTCGCGCTCAACGGCACCCCCTGCACCGGCAGCACCACGCCCACGACACCGACCACGCCCACCCCGGGCACCCCGCCACCCACCACGCCGCCGCCCACCCCGACCACCCCGCCGCCGAGCACCCCACCGCCACCCACCCCGAGCACCACCCCGAGCGGCGCGGAGGCGACCATCGTGCCCGACCCGTCCTGGACCTGCGGCCGGTCCGCCGGCATCGTGCCCCCGACCCGTGGCCGGCTGGTCTTCCGCGCCACCGCCCAACTCGGCGCGATCCGCGACGTCGGCGTCACCCAGTACGGCCACCGCCGCATCCTCGACATCAGGGGCGGCACGATCACCGGGGACCGGATCAACGGCACCATCCTCACCGGCGGCCTCGACCTCGAACTCACCCTCGGCACCGGCGCGACCGAGCTGGAACAGGTCGCCATCCTGCGCACCGGCGACGGCACCCCCATCTACCTGCGCACCTGCGGTGTCGCACCGGCCGGCGAGTCCACCGTGCGGATCGTGCCCGACTTCGAGGCCCCGAACTCCAGCGCGTACGCCTGGTTGAACACCGGGACGTACGTCGGCACCCGGACCGTCGACACCGCGACGAACACCCTCACCCTGGCCGTGTACGACGTCGCCGGGGTGTCCCCGGCCGACCCGCGCGTGCAGCTACGCGACCCGGCCGGGACGGCCAACCAGTCGTGGGACTGCCTGACCGGCAGCGGCACCCGGGGCTCGGCGGTGTTCACCGAGACCGTCACGCTCGGGGCCAGCGTCTCGGTCGGGGCCAGCAAGCGCGGCACCCGCAACATCATCCCCATCACCGGCGGCACCATGACCGGCCGGGTGACCGGGACCGTCCTGCCCGGCGGGGCGGACTACCAGCTCATCGGCGCGACCAGCACGCTCGACGCCCGGTACGTGCTGTCCACCAACGACCGGGAGCTGATCCTGGTCCGCAACTGCGGGGCGTTCGGCCGGCTGGTGCCGACGTTCGAGGCCCGCGCCGCCGGCCCGTACGCCTTCCTCAACGCCAACACCTGGCTCAGCTCCGACCCGGGCTCCGCCCCCGGCGGCGTGAGCATCACCTTCTACGAACGCCGCTAGCGCGGGGGAGGGTGCCCGCCCCTCCGCCCCGACGCCCGGCCCCGTCCCACGGTCCCCCTGGTGGGGCGGGGCCGGGTGGCACCGCTCAGGTGTCCAGCGCCAACCGGGCCACCTCGTCGGCGCACCCCCAGGACAGCGTCACCCCGGCACCCCCGTGGCCGTACGCGTGCACCAGCCGCCGCCCCGGCGCGGCCCGCACCGCCACCCTCGGCCCACCGTGCCGGGCCGGCCGCAACCCGACCCGCACCCCCAGCACGGGGGCGTCGGCCAGCTCCGGCACCAGCGCCACGCACCGGGCCCGGATCGCCGCCGAGGTGGCCGGGTCGGGCCCGGTGTCCCACTCGTCCGGCTCGAAGGTGCCGCCGAGCACCACGTCGTGCCGGCGCGGGTGCACGTAGGTGATCCCGGCCGGGTTCTCCTCGTCGCGGACCGAGGTGGTCAGGCCCGGATTCGCCACCAGCACCAGGTGCCCGCGTACCGGGTGCACCGCCGGGTCGTCGGCGAGTCGGCCGGCGGCCAGGCCGGTGGCGTTGACCACGGTCGGGGCGAGGGCGAAGCCGTCGTCGAGGCGGTCGAGCCGACCGGCCCGGAGCACCCCACCGGCGGCCGTGAACCGGTCCCGCAGCCAGTCCAGATAGGGCGACATCTCCACCGTCGGGGCGGTGAACCGCAGCTGCGCCGCGTACGGGCCGAAGCCCGGCCCGGTCACCAGGTCGCCGGTCGCCGCCGCCCACCACGGCGGGCCCACCCCCGGCCGGCGCAGCAGCATCCGGGTCGGCCGGGCCACCACCCCGGGCACCCCGGCGGTGGCCTGCCGGCCCAGCTCCGTATGCGTGTCGGTGGCCCAGCGCAGCACCCGGGGGTCGGCGTCGGTGTGGCTGGGATACCAGACGGCGGCGGCCACCGCCGACACCGTGTCGGCGGGCGGGTCGGCGGTCAGCAGCGTCACCCGTACGCCCCGCTCCCGCAGCCGCACCGCCGCCGTCAACCCGATGATCCCGCCCCCGACCACCAGCACGTCCGTGTCCATCGTCGACCTCCCCGTCGGTGCCGCCCGCAGTTCGGACGACCGGACCTGGATCGTCTCCCCGACCCGACGGACCGGTCCAAGACAGAATCGGCGGCCGGCGATAAGTGCCGCTTATGCTCCCTGGATGGGGGCACCACCGATCACCGGTCCGACCCGACCGGACCACGACCGGGACCGGCCGGACCCAGGGCGGGACGGGTGGGACCTGCGCCGGTGGCGGTACTTCGTGGTGCTCGCCGACGAGCTGCACTTCACCCGGGCCGCCGCCCGGCTGCGGATCGCCCAACCGGCGCTCAGCCAGCAGATCCGCGCCCTCGAACGGCAGCTCGGGGTGACCCTGCTGCACCGGGACAGTCACGGCTGCACGCTGACCGGGGTGGGCGCGCAGGTGGCAGGTGAGGCCCGTCGGCTGCTCGCCGAGGTGGATGCCGCCACCGCCCGCATCCGGGACCTGGTCGGTGGGCGCGGCGGTCGCCTGCGGTTGGCTTACACCCGCTCGGCCCGGGGTGGTCGGGTGGACGCGCTGGTGGCCCGGTTCCGGGCGGCGCACCCCGAGGTGGAGGTCGTCCCCGAGACCGGCTGGACCGCACCCAACGTGACCGGGCTGCTCACCGGTCGACTCGACGTCGCCTTCGTCCGTCCGCCGCTACCGGAGGCGGGGCTGACCTGCCACCCCGTCGACCGGGAGGAGTTGCTGCTGGCGGTGCCGGTGGGGCATCCGCTCGCGGCCGGCCGGGCCCGGGTGCGCCGGGCCGAGGTGGTCGGGCTGCCCGCGGTGATGTGGCCCCGGGCGAACGGCCCCGGCATGTTCGACCGCACCATCGCCCAGGTGTGGCCCGACGGCGGTTTCCACCTGGTCCGCCAGGAACCCGACGACGAACAGTTGCTGCGCGCGGTGGCCGGCGGCGACGTGGTCGCGGCCGTCCCGGCCGGCCGGGCCCGTGCCCTGAAGGTTCCGGGGGTACGCCTGCGGCGCTTCGCCGCCCCGGTGCCGACCGTCGACGTGGCCCTGGCCTGGCGGACCGGCACCACCGACCCGGCCGTCCGTCGGCTCGTCGCCCTGCTCGCCACCTGCTGATCCGTCAGGCGTCGTCGTCGCGTCGGATCCTGCGGGGGTGTGGACCCGTTCGCCGGCGCAGTTTCGCCGCCATTGCTCGACGAACCCGGCACACTCGGACGGATATCCGACAATGGACGGTCCCGACGTTTCTGCCGGTGAATATGAATCGCCGAGCGCATTCGCGGCGAGTAATGTGCTGCCTCCCACGGCCCGTACGAACCGCCGTGTTCGTGGAATCGTCCCACTCTGCTCGTGGGTGGTTCGGCCGTGCCCATGGAATCGTCCCGCCGTTTCGGCAGGTGACGCTGTAGTCGAGGAGCCCTGACGTGTCCGACATGGACAGCGCCCCGCAGCCCGGACCCGAAGTCGACCCCGCCCCGGCCCGGAACGTGCCACCGGCCGGGTCGCCGACCGCGCCGACCGCCGGGTCGCCGACCGCGCCGACCGCCGGGGCGGTGGCCGGGTCGCCCGCCGACGAATCCGGGGACCGGTTCGCCCACCGCCCGCCCGGCTACCCGAGCGCCCTGGTCTGGTTGCGCGCCGGCATCCTGCGGGACTGGCGGGGCGTGCTCGGCTCGTTCCTGGCCACCTGGTTCTACGTGCCGTTGGCGCTGGTGGCAGCCGTCTGGGGCGGCCTCGCCCTCGGCCTCTACGGGCTGATCGCCGGGGGCACCCAGTCCGAGGAGGCGGTGCCGGCGCTGCTGCGGGACGCCCCGCTGGTCGGGCCGCTGCTGGAAGCCTTCGTGGCACGTTCCGGCGGGGTGGTCGGCGGGTTCGCCGGGTTCGCGCTCGGTGCCCTGGTCGGTTTCCTGGCCATCCTGGTGCTGCCCTGGCGCAACGCCTTCGACGAGCCGGCGAACCTCTTCACCGGCCTGGCCGGGATGGTGGTCGCCGCCGGCCTCGTCGGGCTGCTCTACACCGTCGGGCGGGTGCTGCTGGAACCGTGGCTGCTGGGGGTCTCCGGAGCGCGTCTGCTCAGCCGTCGCGAGGCCGAACGGCTGCGTCCGCTGCTGAGCGACTGCGCGGCCCGGCTCGGCCTGCCCGGTGAACCCCGGCTGCTGATCGAGGACGACCCGGTGCTGACCAACGCCCGCGCGTACGCCCGGCACGTGGTGGTGAGCACCGCCGTACTCGACTGCACCGACGAGGAGATCGCCGCGCTACTCAGCCACGAACTGGTGCACTGGCGCACCGGCGACGAGGTGACCAGCGCGTTCATCCGCGGTGTCGGCCTGCCGCTGGTGCTGGTGCATGCGCTGCCGGCCTGGCTGATGCGCCGGTTCCCGCACCCGGCCACCGACTTCGTGGTGTTCCTGTTCTTCTGGCCGGTGCTGCTCACCATGCGCTACCTGGTCCTGCCCTGCCACCGCCGGGACGTCCGGGCCGCCGAGTACCGGGCCGACACCGGCGCGGTGCTCGCCGGGCACCGGGAGGGGATGCGCGCCATGCTGGAGCGGCGGCGCTCCTTCGAGACCGGGCGCAGCGGCTGGGACGAGGCGGTCTGCGCCACCCACCCGCCGTCCGAGCTGCGCCTGGACCGGCTGGACCACCCCGTCCCCGACCCGGCCACCGACCGCGCGGCCACCGCACGCGGCCTCGACGAGCTGTTCGGCGGTACGACGGGTGCGACGGTCGGTTCCCGCCGGGCGCTACTGCTGGTCGGCGCGTTGGTGCTGGTGAGCTGCCTCGGCGGGGGGTTGACGGCGACCCAGTGGGCGTTCTTCCGTCCCCAGGCGGCCGTCAGCGACTACTTCGCGGCCCTGGACGACCACGACGCCCCCGAGGCGCTCGAACGGCTCACCCCCGGCGTGCGGGCGGCGCTGGGCGACAGCGGGCAGCTCGCCCGGATGGTGGCGGCGAAGGACTACCGCCCGCCCACCGACGTCTCCGTGACGGGGGTGGAACGCGACGGCGACGAGGCGGTCGCGACGGTCGCCTACACCCTCGCCGGGCGGAAGCTGACCGCCGAGCTGCCGTTGCGCCGCGACGACTCCGCCGTGCTCGGGCTGTTCCACCGCTGGCACCTCGACGCCGCCCCGGCGACCCTGACCCTGCCCGGCGGCCCGGCCCCGCTGACCGTCAACGGGGTGCCCGCACCCACCGGTGAGGAGGGGGTGGCGGTACCGCTGCTGCCCGGGGCGTACACGGTCGCGGGGGAGAGCAACGCGCTCAGCGAGACGGCGCCCCGGGTGGTCTACGTCGTACCCGGGCAGCAGAGCGTGAGCGGCGCGGAGCTGACGCCCACCCTGCGACCCGAGGCGCTGGCGGCGGCGGAACAGAGCGTGCGGTCCTACCTGGACGGCTGCGCGGCGCAGGCGGTGGCCGCGCCACCGGGCTGCCCGCTGCGCTACTACAGCGGCGGTTCGACGGTGAAGAAGATCGCCTGGAAGATCACCGAATACCCGAGGATCGAGCTGACCCTGACCGGCCCGACCACCGCGCGGGTCTCCACCGCGTACGAGTCGCAGGGGTCGGCGCGGGCCACCGGCAGCACCGTCGGCTACTTCGGGACCACCCCGTTCAGCGACACCCAGACGGTCGGGGTCAGCGGTGTGCTGTCGGTGGTCGACGGCAAGCTGACCTTCCAACCCGGTGACGACTGAGCCGGCGTGTGCCGACTGAGCCACCCGGTGTCGACGGTGCCGTCCGGTGCCGGGTCGCACCGTGGCGACGACTGATAGGGAGATCGAGATGACCGCCCCCCGTTCCACCGCCCCGGCCCGGCTGGTGCTGGCCCCGCGTGCCGCCGGGCCGCACCGGGTGCCGCTGCTGGCCTGGCTGCACCGCGACCCGCGCTACCGGGCCCTGGTCCGCGACGCAGGCCCGGGGGGCGGGGCCGGTGGCCGGGCCGGTTTCAGCGACGCGGTGATCATCGCGGTGGTGGCCCAGGGGTTGCTGCCCGGCCTGTTCAACCTGGTGCAGAGCTGGGTGGACCAGCAGCGGACCGAGGTGAGCATCCGGCTCCAGGTGGGCGACTCCGAGGTGGAGATCCAGGTCAACGGCCGTACCGACGCGGCGAAGCTGTTCGACGAGGCCCAGCGGGCGCTGCGCCCGACCGACCCCGGCAACGAGATCACCCCCGGCGGCTGACCCACCGCCACCCTGCCCCGAGCCGACCCGGGCCCCGGGCCCGCCCGCCCCCGGGCCCGCCCGGCGTGCGGCGCTCGGCGCGTCGGGGCTCAACGAGGGGGGCGATGTAGCGGCATCCGCAGCTTGGGATGCCGCTACATCGCCCCCCGCCTGTGGCCGGCGCGGGGGGTGGAACCGGGGTGCGGTGCGCTGCCGGGGCGGAAAACACAAAACTCCCGTCGG
>NZ_JBFAQU010000002.1:0-128764 GCF_040678915.1 Micromonospora sp. NPDC049257 | reverse complement strand
GGCCCCGCCCCCCCGGCCGCGGGGCGGCGTGGGGGTGCGCGGGGGGTGGGATTCGCCGTGTTGGAGGACGAGTGGGGCCGTCGCGTGGTGGCCCCCCCCCACCCCCCCCCCCCTCGTGTGCCGGGCGCTGTGGGAGGAACGGGGTTCCGGTCTCGTCCGGGGCCGGAAACCACATCGCTCCCGTCGTGGGTCGGGTGCTGCGGAGGCTGTCGGAGGCACTTTTCGCCGAGACCCTTATGCCTGTCCGTCATATATATGACGGACAGGCATAAGGGTTGTTCGACCTGTTGCCGTCAGGCACGACGCGCCGGGGCGGGTCGGTCAGGCGGCCTTGGCCAGGGCGTCGTACTCCTCGTCGGTGAGCTGCACCTGGGCGGCGGCGACGTTCTCCTCCAGGTGACCGACCGAGGACGTACCCGGAATGGGCAGCATGACCGGCGAGCGGCGCAGCAGCCAGGCGAGCGCGAGCTGGGCGGGCGTCGCCTCGTGGCCGGTGGCGATGGCGTCCAGCGGGCCGCCCGGCTTGGCCAGGTTGCCGGTGGCGATCGGGAACCACGGGATGAACGCCAGATCGTTGCGCTCGCAGTGCTCCAGGACGTCCTCGGCGCTGCGGTCGGCCAGGTTGTAGAGGTTCTGCACCGACACGATCGGGGTGATCTGCTGCGCCGCCTCGATCTGCTCGACGGTCACCTCGGACAACCCGATGTGCCGGATCTTGCCCTCCTGCTGGAGCAGGGCCAACTCGCCGAGCTGGTCGGCCAGCGGCACCTTCGCGTCGATGCGGTGCAGCTGGTAGAGCCCGATCGATTCCACGCCCAGGTGCCGCAGGCTCAGCTCACACTGCTGGCGCAGGTATTCCGGCCGCCCCACCGGCCGCCAGTCACCCGGCCCGGAGCGGGTCAGCCCGGCCTTGGTCGCGATGACCAGGTCGTCGGCGTACGGGTGCAGCGCCTCCCTGATCAGCAGCTCGGACACGAACGGCCCGTACGAGTCGGCGGTGTCGATGAACGTGACGCCCAGCTCGTACGCCCGGCGTAGCACCCGCACCGCCTCGGCCGGGTCCTTCGGGTCACCCCACACCCCCGGGCCGGTGAGCTGCATGGCCCCGTACCCGAGCCGGTCGACCTGGAGGTCGCCACCGATCCGGTAGGTGCCGGACGCCTTCGCGGGCTGACTGCTGGACCCCATGTGCCGTACCCCGATCCTGTTCGTTGTCGTCAGCGGCAAATCTAGCCACCGCCTCAACGCCTTTCCCGAAGATCGCCGTCGGCAACACCCACGGGCCGAATGTGGGCACCGACACGGGTGCTCAGCCGACGTGCCGGATGACCACCAGCGCCTGGTCGTCGTCGGAACCGGAGAGCTTGGCCAGCAGGGTGTCCGCGATCACCTCCACCGGCTGGTCGCGCACCGGCACGATCACCTCGTGCAGGGCCGTCACCCCGGCGTCGTACGCCTGGTCGCGCCGTTCCACCAACCCGTCCGTGTACGCCACCAGCAGGTCACCCGGGCCGAACGTCACCGTGGTCACCGGCACCGGATCACGGACCAGCCCCAGCGGCAGCGAGTGCCCCGTCCAGACCGTCTCGGGGGGCCGCCCCGACGGCAGCAGCACCGGGTGCGGATGCCCCACCCGGGCCACCTGCGCCTCGCCGGCCACCGGGTCGACGACCATCGCCAGGCAGGTGCCGAGGAACCCGACCCCGAGCAGCCCGGTCAACCGGGGGAACACCTCGGCCAGCGGCACCCCGGACCGGATCAGGGTGTTCACCACCGTCCGCAGCTGCGCCATGTCGGCCGCCGCCTCGACCTGGTGGCCCACCACGTCGCCGACCACCACGGCCAGCCGGCCGTCGTCCAGGTCGACCAGGTCGTACCAGTCCCCGCCCAGGTGCAGGCCGCTCATCGCCGGCTGATAGCGGGTGGCCACGTCCAGACCGGGGGGCCCGACCGTGGCCGAGGTGCGCAGCCGGCCCGCGAGCCGGGTCACCAGGTTGTGCTCGGCGGCGGCCAACCGGACCCGCTCCAGGGTCTGCTCGCACAGGTCGGCGATGGTGTCCAGCAACGCCAGGTCGTCGTCGGGCAGCGGACGTTCGCGGGGCCAGCCGAAGCCCAACGCGGCGATGGGCCGCCGGGAGGCGTCCAGCAGCGGCAGCACGACGGTGGTCACCATCCCGTACTCGCCGGCCGGGTCCGGCAGGCCGGGATGCCGGGCGGCGAACTCGGCCCGGTTACGCAGGATGATCCGTTCCCCGGTGCGCAGCGCGCGGGCGATCGGCCGGGGATCGTCGATGGTCAGGTCGTCGAAGGTGGCGACCAGCCCGCTGGGCAGCTCCGCGTGCCACAGCCGGACCCGTCGGCCCTCGTCGCGCATCGCCAGGCCGGGCAGCGCCGCGCCGAGGGCCATCGGCGCGGCGTCCAGGATCACCTCGATCGCCTCACCGGTGGACCGGGTGACGCTGAGCCGGGCGGCGAACTCCGCCATCGCCCGCGCGGACGCGGTCAGCTCGGCCCGGCGTAACGCCTGGCTGCACAGCCCCGCCACCGCGTCGAGCAGGATCCGGCGGGCCTCCTCGTCGGCGACCGGCCCGTCCCAGCGCACCTCCAACGCCCCGAGCACGGTGCCGGTGCCGTCGCGCAACGGCAGGCACAGCCCGTCGGGCAGCGCGACGGTCGCCTCCTCGCGTACCGCGCGGGCCAGCGGCGCGTCGTCGGCCACCGCGAGCCGACCGGGGCCGTTCCCGTCGGTCACCGTCAGGTCCAACGCGCCCGCGGTGGCCACCGCGACCCGGACTTCGGTTGCCCCGACCAGCGCCGGCGTGACCGTGATGACCACGTCCGTCACCGCCGTGCGGGTCCCGGCGGCGCTGAGCGACCCGGCGAGCCGGGCCAGCCCTTCAGCCTGCCGCAGCGCCTGACGCCGCTCCCCGGCCGCCGGGTGTGGGGCCTGCTGCTGGCCGGGGTCCCGGCGGCCACGGCGGCGCGCAGCGGGAACCCCGGTGCTGGTGGCGGTCCCGGCGCTGGTGGTGTCCGACCGTGGGGATCCGGTCGGGTCGTCGGCGTCGGTGGCCCCGCCGGTGGGGCCGATCGCCTCGGCGACGGTGGTGAAGACGCCGCCGGGCCGGCCGGTGGCGTCGACGATCGGAGCCGACGAGAAGACCAGTCGGTGGCGCTCCGCGCCGGAGCCGACCTCCCGTTCCTGCCGGCAGGTCACCTGGCCCGTGGTCAGCAGCCCGGTCAGCGTCGGCACCGCGTCCGGCCAGACCGCCGCCCCGGGTTGGCCCGGCTCCTGCGCGCCGACCGGGTCGGGCAGCGCGAGGTACCCGTCGTTGGGCAGCAGCACGAGTTCCGGTCCCCACCAGATCGCGGCCGGTTCGGGGCTGTACAGGCAGATCACCAGGGCGGTACGCAGGCTCGCCGGCCAGTCCTCGACGGGCCCGAGCGGGCTGCCGGCCCAGTCGTGCCCGACGATCCGACGGCCGGTCCGGCCGGCCCGGGAGAGCAGGTCCCGCCAGCGTGCGTCGTCCGGCGGCCGGGGAGCGGCGGCGGAGCGAGTCATGTCGGGACCTCCGCTCTGCGGATCGAGCGCTTCCCCATCAGTCGGACCGTACCAGCGTGGGCCGATCCGCACGTCTGTCGATCATCCGGTTCGGGTCTGCCGGAACGTCGCCCCCGCTGTCCGACGGGCCCGTGCCGGGGCCCGCCCGGCGGACCCCGACCCGGTGCGCCGCCCGCGTCGGCCGTCCCGCTCCGGTCCCGGTGCCCGCCGTCGGTCCGGGTCGGTGCCGGCGACGGTCCGGGGAGGCGGTCCGGGGAGTTGTCCCGACCCGCCGCGAGGGGTGTGCCCACCGTGCGACGCTGGCCGGGTCCGGGGCAGACCGGCGCGGGGTGGCGCCGACGCGGGGAAAGGGACGCGATGACGGGTACGCCGCAGCTGGACTTCGCACTCGACACGTACGAGTGCATCGTGCTCTATCCCGGCCCGGCCGGTCGGGTGCTGCCGAAGGAGACCGTGCAGCGGCTCCAGGCCGAGCACTTCGCGCACATGCGGGCCCTGCAACGCCGGGGTCTGGTGCTGGTGGCCGGCTCGATCGACGGCCCGGCCCGGGAGCCCGCCCCGCCGATCGGCATCGGCCTGGCCCGCACCGGCTCGGTCGAGGACGTACGCAGCGTGATGGAGGCGGACCCGGCGGTGCAGGCCGGTCTCTACATGGTCGACGTGCTGAGTTTCCTCTGCCCGGCCGGCTCGTTGGAGTTTCCGCTGGTCAAGACCGACAGCTAGGGGCGGCGGGGTCCGGACGTCGGGTCGTGGTGACCGACGGTGCCGGTGTCGGGGCGGACGAGCACGGGAGCGCGCGGACGGCGTTGGTCCCCGGGCGGTACGATTCCCGGCGCGCGGTCGCCGATGCCCGCGACTCCCCGACGTCCCGGCGTGGGCTGCGTCCCGCCGGCCAGGCGCCCACCCCGCGCGTCGTCGGACCCCTGTTCCTCAGTCCGCAAGGGGTCGACCCCCAGGTCGACCCGGAGGAGAGACTAGCCTGATGGGCGTGAACCGCCGCGCGAAGATCGTCTGCACTCTTGGTCCCGCCACCTCGTCCCCGGAGCGGCTCCGGGGCCTCATCGAGGCGGGCATGAACGTGGCCAGGCTGAACTTCAGCCACGGCAGTCACGCCGACCACGAGTCGGTGTACCGCATGGTCCGCGAGGCAGCCGAGGCGGTCGGCGTGCCGGTCGCCATCCTGGCCGACCTCCAGGGCCCCAAGATCCGGCTCGGCAAGTTCGCCGACGGGCCGCACGAGTGGCGTACCGGCGACTCGGTGGTGATCACCGGGGACGACATCCTCGGCACCCGGGACCGGGTCTCCTGCACCTACCGCAAGCTGCCCCAGGAGGTGAAGCCGGGTGACCGGCTGCTGATCGACGACGGCCGGGTCGCCGTCGAGGTCAGCGACGTCACCGGCAACGACATCCGGTGCCTGGTCACCGAGGGTGGCCCGGTCTCCAACAACAAGGGCGTCTCGCTGCCCAACGTGGCGGTCAGCGTCCCGGCGATGTCGGACAAGGACGCCGAGGACCTGCGTTTCGCCCTCGGCCTGGGCGTCGACCTGATCGCGCTCTCCTTCGTCCGTACGGCGGAGGACATCAAGCTCGTCCACAGCATCATGGACGAGGAGGGTGTGCGCCGTCCGGTGCTGGCCAAGGTCGAGAAGCCCGAGGCGGTCGACCACCTGGAGGCGATCGTGCTCGCCTTCGACGGCGTCATGGTGGCCCGGGGCGACCTCGGTGTCGAGATGCCGCTGGACCAGGTGCCGCTGGTGCAGAAGCGGGCCGTGCAGCTGTGCCGGGAGAACGCCAAGCCCGTCATCGTGGCCACCCAGATGCTCGACTCCATGATCGAGAATTCCCGGCCCACCCGCGCCGAGGCCTCCGACGTGGCCAACGCGGTGCTCGACGGCGCGGACGCGGTGATGCTCTCCGGCGAGACCAGCGTCGGCAAGTACCCGGTGCTCACCGTCAGCACCATGGCAAAGATCATCACCACCACCGAGGCCGGTTCGATCGGGGTGCCCCGGCTCCAGCACGACCCGCGCACCCACGGTGGCGCGCTGACCGTGGCGGCGTCCTCGATCGCCCGCGCCATCGGGGCGAAGGCGCTGGTGGCCTTCTCGCAGACCGGCGACACCGTCAAGCGGCTCAGCCGGTTGCACTGCGACCTGCCGCTGCTGGCCTTCACCCCCGTCCCCGAGGTGCGCAGCCAGCTGGCGCTCTGCTGGGGCGTGGAGACCTTCCTGATGCCGTTCGTCCAGCACACCGACGACATGTTCCGTCAGGTCGACCAGGCTCTGCTCGGCCTCAACCAGGCCACCCCCGGCGACTACGTGGTGATCGTCGCGGGCAGCCCGCCCGGCACCCCCGGCTCCACCAACACCCTGCGGGTGCACCAGCTCGGCTCCCTGGTCGACGCCGCCTCCGCCCGGGCGCTCCAGTGAGCACAGGGAAACTCCCGGTGAGCGTGAGGAGCACGCCGGGTTTGCGCGCCCCGCAGTCGCGAACAGAGCCAGCCCGGTGAGCGCGAGGAGTGAGCCGGGTTTGCGAGCCCCGCAGTCGCGAACAGAAGCAGGCCGGTGAACGGGCGTCCGGCGGCGACCGGTCAGGCCGCGGTCGACCAGCTCCTCGAGGTCCTCGACCTCGACCACACCGGCTCGATGACCTTCCGTGGGGTCAGCCCCTCGGTGGGTCCGCAGCGGGTGTTCGGGGGGCAGGTCGCCGGACAGGCACTGGTCGCCGCCGGGCGCACCGTCGACCCGGACCGGTTCGTGCACTCGCTGCACGGCTACTTCGTCCGGCCCGGCGACCCGGCCGAGCCGATCGACTACCAGGTGGAGAACGTCCGGGACGGGCGGTCCTTCTCGGTCCGCCGCTCGGTGGCGTTGCAGCACGACAAGCCGATCTTCTTCATGTCGGCGTCCTTCCAGCGGCAGGAAGAGGCCCTGGAACACCAGGCCCCGACCCCGCCCGACGTGCCCGGCCCGGACGACGTGCCGACGATGTCCGACCGGCTGGCCCGCTATCCGGAGCGGCTCGGCATCTGGGGGCAGATTCCCCGCCCGATCGACGTCCGCTACGTCGGCGAACCCGGCTGGGTACGCCCCGGCGACCGGCCCGCCGACCCGCACCAGCGGGTCTGGATGCGCATCGACGGCAAGTTGCCCGACGATCCACTGCTGCACGCCTGTGCGCTGACCTACGCCTCGGACCTGACCCTGCTGGACTCGGTCCTGTCGGTGCACGGCGAGGTCTGGGGTCCGGGCGGTCTGGTCGGGGCGAGCCTGGACCACGCCCTGTGGTTCCACAGGTCGTTCCGGGCCGACGAGTGGTTCCTCTACGACTGCTGGAGCCCGTCCGCCTCCGGTGCGCGGGGTTTGGCCACCGGCCGGCTGTTCACCCTCGACGGCCGGCACATCGCCAGCGCCGTCCAGGAGGGCCTGCTGCGCCGCGTCGGCGCCTGAGCGGACCCGCCCGCGCCGGGTCGCCGCCACCCGCTGACCGTGGGGTGCGGGGAAGGTGGCGCGTCGGGCGGTGGCGGTGCGCAGGTGGTCGGGCAGGGACCGGCCGGGTGGTCAGAAGCTGCTGACCACCTTGACCAACGCCTCGTCGATGGTGGTCGGGTTCTTGGCGTCGAACGCCTTGCCGGACGACGCCTTGGCGATCCGGTCCAGCGCGGCCAGGTCGGACTCCTGGTCGAAGGCCACGCAGAAGACCTTCACCGGCTTGTTCGGGTCCAGTGCGATGTCCCGCAGCAACCGGTCCAGGTCGCTGTCCTTCTGGTATTCGTTCTTGCCGTCGGTGAGCACCACCACCGCGTTGATCCGCTTCGGGTCGTACCTGTCGAGCAGGGAGCGGTGTGCCGCGCGGACCGTCGCGTACAGGGCGGTGTTGCCACCGATGCGCAGCCCGGCCAGCTTCCGGTTGAACGCTTCCCGGTTCAGCGGCGCGAGCCGTACCTCCTCGCTGTACGGCTTCTTCGGCCGTTGCGGGGTCTCGCTGGAGAACGACCAGAGCGCCACCTGGTCGGCGGCGTTGAGCAACCCGATCGCCTTGCTGGCGGCGTCGGTCGCCACCTGGAACCGGGTCCGGTCGCCGACGGTGGCCTTCATCGAGCCGGAGGTGTCCACGGCGAGCAGGATGTTCGCCTTCTTGCGCAGGGTGTCCCAGCTGCCGAGGATCGCGCCGACCACCTCCGGGGTGGGCGGGTCGAAGTAGGTGAGCCGGTCGCCGCCCGGCCCGGCCACCGTGGCCAGCAGCGTGTCGGCGGGCTGGCGCTCGTCGTCCCGGAAACCGAGCGCGGCGAAGCTGCGTTGCTGCGGGCCGTCGCGGAGGAACGTGAGGAAGTCCTCGGCGGCCTCGCGTTGCGCCGGGTCGGCGGAGGGCAGCACCACGTACGGGTGGTCGAGGTTGAAGGTGCCCTCCTTGGGGTGCACCGCCACCAGCGGGACCCGGGGCTTGCTGCCGGTGGGGCTGAGCTGCCCCTGGTTGTAGAGGTAGACCAGCTCCTCCTGGAGGACGATCGCGCTCATGTCCGTGGCCGGGGTGTCCCCGGTGGCGGTGGCGTCGGCCTCGGCGAGGTTGCGCAGCAGGTCCACCGAGTCGTCGCTGTAGTGCGAGACGTTGGCCTCGATCCGCCTGACGAACTGGGTCACCGCCGGCTGGGCGAGGTCCTCGCTGGTCAGGTCGCTGGCCCGGCTGACCGCCGCGTAGTAGGTGGCGATGGTGGCGGCCAGGCCGGAGGTGGACAGGTGCGGGTTGTCCTTGCCGAAGGTGAACCGGCCCCACTCGGGCTTGCCGAACGCCGCCCAACCGGTGTCGCCGGAGAGGCCGAGCACGTCGGCCCAGCCGAGCGGGCCGCGCTGCTGCACCACCTCGCCCCGGTCCTTGGGCATGGCGATGACCAGTGGACTGTTGGCGATGGACGGGTACTGCCCGGGGGTCTGGGCGGGTCGGCCCGCCGCGGAGTCCAGCAGGCGCAGCTGCCCGGTCCACAGTGACGAGGTGGGCAGCCACACCTGTGGTTCGGCGACCTTCGGCTGGGTGAGCGCCCACCCGCCGGCCAGCGCCTCCATCGCCTCGCCCGAGTTGAGACCGTGCACGGTCACCTGCGCGCACCGCCCACCGAAGCGCCGGTCGGCGGCGTTGTACCGGTCGGCGAGCTGGGCGACCAGCGCGCTCTTCTCGGTGGAGGAGCTGACCTCCAGCGGTACGCAGTCGGCCCGGTCGGTGCCGGGCGTGGGCCGGACGTACAGGTACGCCCCGGCGATCACCGCGAGCCCTGCGACGACGGCCACCGCGTGCGGCAGCCACGGTCGGGCGGGACGCTGACCGGTGGCCATCGGCTCCTCCAGGGGTTGGTTCGGCGGGTCAGGTGTCGGTGCGCGGTGCCGGCACGGGCGGCGGTGGGGGACCGTCCGGCGTGGTGGACGGGGTCAGCGCGGCGGCGACGAGCAGACGGACACCGTAGACCACGACGAGGGTGAGCGCGCCGACGGCGGCGGCCGTGCCCACGGCGGTGCTGGCGACGTACCCGGCGGCGAAGCCCACCGCGCCGAGGAAGATCGCGAGGGACATCCCCCACGGGTCGGTCCACTGTCGACGCAGCCGCCGCCCGAAACCGTCCCGCCGGGCCGGCGGGGTGACCGGGGCCGGCCGGTCCGTCGTCGTCCGGGTGGGTGTGGGGGTGAGGGCCGGGGCGGGGGCGGTGGCCCGGGTCCCCGGGGGTGCCGTCGGTCCGGCCGGGGCGGGCCGGGTCGCCGCCGGTGGGGCGGTCGCCGGGTCGGTCGGTACCTGCGGAGTGTGGTGGGAGGTCGACGTGGTGGGCCACGGTGCCGCCGCCATCGCCGGCCCGCTCGGCCCGTGCGGTGCCGGGTGGCCGGTCGAGATGGTCGGCCCGGGTCCCGCCACCCCGGCGGTCGGCCACGGGTCCGCCGCCGCGCCGGTCGGCCAGGGGTCGGCCACCGCGCCGGTCGGCGCGGGCGGGGCGGCCGGCGGGGAGGAGAGGGTACGGGGCAGCTGCTGGGTGGCCGCCGCGTCGGTGCCGGCCCGCAGCACGGTCTGCAACGGCACCTCGCGGGTGTCCCGCCCGAGCAGCCGCAGCAGCACCTCCTGGGCGGTCGGCCGGGCCCGGTGGTCCTTGTCCAGGCACTGGCCGATCAGGGTGGCCAGTGGGCCGGTGAGCCCGGTCAGGTCCGGGGGGTCGTGCAGGATCCGGTGCAGCACCGCCGCGACGGGGCCGGTGCCGAACGGTGGTTGTCCGCCCGCCGCGAAGGCGATGGTCCCCGCCCAGGCGAACACGTCGCTGGCCGGCCCGACCTCGTCGTCGCGGAACCGTTCCGGGGCCATGTAGGGGGCGGTGCCCATGACGCGGTTGGTCATCGTCTCGGTGACGTCCAACGCGCGGGCGATGCCGAAGTCGATCACCCGGGGGCCGTCCGCCCCGAGGATGACGTTGTCCGGCTTCAGGTCGCAGTGCACCACGTCGGACTGGTGGATCGCGGCGAGCGCGGTGGCGGTGCCCACGGCCAGCCGGTGCAGCGCGTTGCCGCTGATCGGGCCCTGTTCACGGACGTGCCGTTGCAGGGTGACGCCTTCGATGAACTCGCTGACGACGTAGGGCAGCTCACCGTCGACGTCGGCGAAGAGGATCTGCGCGGTGCAGAACGGCGCGACCCGGCGGGCGGCGGCGATCTCCTTGACGAACTGTGCCTTCGCCCGGGGATGCTGGTGCAGGTCCACGTTGATCACTTTGACCGCGACCCATCGGCCCTGCTCGTCGCGGCCCAGGTAGACCACGCCCTGGCCGCCTGCGCCGAGCCTCCCGACCAGTTCGTACGGCCCGGCCTGGCGGGGGTCGCGGGGGCTCAGCGGTGTCACGTCCGGCATCGCTGTCGCTGCCCCCATCGGCCGGTTTTCGGTGCGCTGGTGTGTGTCGTGGTGTGCCGGCGACCCTGCCGGCGACAGGGGTATGGTGCCACGTCCCCGCCACCGGGACATGACACCCTGCCCGTTCGGTGGAGGGTGACGACCCGGCCGGCCGGGTCGCCGACTAACCTTGCGGCCATGCGCCTCTCCGCTCGGGTCGACTATGCCCTCCGCGCGGCCGCCGAGCTCGCGGCGGTCGCCGATGGCGGGGACTCCGGACGGTCCCGTCCCGTCACCGCCGAGCAGATCGCCCGGGCGCAGGACATCCCACCGAAATTCCTGGAGAGCATCCTGCTCCAGTTGCGTCGGGGCAGCATCGTGCACGCCCAGCGGGGTCCCGAGGGCGGTTACTGGTTGGCCCGCCCGGCGGCCGAGATCTCGCTCGCCGAGGTGATCCGGGTCATCGACGGTCCGCTCGCCCACGTCCGGGGGCAGCGCCCCGAACAGCTCGGTTACCACGGTGCGGCGCAGGCGTTGCAGGAGGTCTGGATCGCGTTGCGGGCCAGCGAGCGGGCGATCCTGGAGCAGGTCACCATCGCCGACGTGGCGGCCGGGACACTTCCCGGCCGGATCACCGAGTTGGCTGCCGACCCCCGCGCCTGGAGCTGATCCGCCGCGCCCCGGGGCGTCCCACCCACCGATCAGGGGTTGACCGGGGAGCCGCCGTGCCGCATTCTCGACCAAGTCGATAGGAGATGCCGAAAAGTTCGGAGGGCTCGTGCGCAAGCTTCTGATCCTCGCTCTGGTCGGGTTGGCCGCACAGCTCGTCGACGGCGCGCTCGGCATGGCGTACGGGCTGACCTCGTCGACGCTGCTGCTCTTCGTCGGCGTCGCCCCGGCCGCCGCCTCGGCGTCGGTGCACCTCGCCGAGATCGGCACCACGCTCGCCGCCGGTGTCGCGCACTGGCGGTTCGGCAACGTCGACTGGCGGGTGGTCACCCGGATCGCCCTGCCCGGCGCGGTCGGCGCGTTCGTCGGGGCCACCTTCCTCAGCTCCATCTCCACCGAGAACGCCGCCCCGTGGATGGCCGGCATCCTGTTCACCCTCGGGGCGTACCTGCTGGTGCGTTTCTCCCGCCCGCTGCGCCAGCGTTCCGGTGCCGGGCGGCTGCGTGGCCGGTTCCTCGGCCCGCTGGGCCTGGTCGCCGGGTTCGTCGACGCCACCGGCGGCGGGGGATGGGGTCCGGTGGCCACTCCGGCGCTGCTGGTCTCCGGTCGGATGGAGCCCCGCAAGGTGATCGGGTCGGTGGACACCGCCGAGTTCGTGGTGGCCGGGGCGGCCAGCATCGGCTTCCTGATCGGCCTGGGCAGCGAGGGTTTCCTGCTGCCCACCGTCGCGGCGCTGCTGATCGGCGGCCTGATCGCCGCGCCGGTGGCCGCCTGGCTGGTGCGGATCGTCCCCGCCCAACTGCTGGGCGCCACCATCGGCGGGGTGATCGTGCTGACCAACGCCCGCATCCTGCTCAAGGCCGGTGACGCCGGGTCGACCGTGCGTCCGGTGGTCTACGTGCTGCTCGCCGTGGGTTGGGTGGTCGCCCTGACGTTCGCCGTCCGGGCGTTGCGCCGCACCCGTCGGGCCCGCGCCATCGTCGACGCCGCCACCGCCGAAACCCCCGCCGTCACCACCCCCGCCGACGCGCCCAGCCCCGCCGACGCCGTCGCCACGACGCCGTCGCCGGACACCGCGGCTTCCGCTGTCGCGGCCGGGGTCGTCGCCGGGGCCGCCCCGGCCGACGCCGACGACGACCGGCTCGCCGTCGTCGAGCGCTGAACCACCGACGGGGTACGCGGCCCGCCGTCGCGGCCACGGCGACCGTCGCGCACCGGTGTGACCCGTACGGGGCGGCGACGGTCACCCGGGAAGCGCGCCGCCCCGGGCGGCTCCACCCGTGGCGGTGTCCCCGGCCAGCAGGTCCGTGGCCGCAGCCGACAGCAGTGCCCAGGCCCGGTCCACGTGCTCCGGCCCGGTCAGCGGTGCGCCGACGGCCAGGCGCAGGGTGTACCGGCCGTTGACCCGGGTGTGCGTCAGGTGCACCTGACCGTCGTCGTTGACCCGGGCCAGCAGGGCCGCGCTGGCCTCGTCGCCGGCCCGTAGCCGGAATGTCACCAGGGAGAACGGGTGCGGGGCGGCGATGGCGAACCGGTCGTCGGCGCGGACCCGGGCGGCGAACCGGTCGGCCAGGGCGATCCCGGAGCGCAGGTGCGCGCGCAGCCCCTCGACGCCGTACCAGCGCAGGACGAACCAGAGCTTGAGCGCCCGGAAGCGGCGGCCCAGCGGGACCTGCCAGTCCCGGTAGTCGATCACCGCACCGGATTCGCTTGCGGCGTTGCGCAGGAACTCCGGCATGACGGTCAGCGCCTCGATCAGCTCGCCCCGGTCGGCCACCCAGAAGGCGTCGCAGTCGAAGCCGGTGAGCAGCCACTTGTGCGGGTCGAAGCAGTACGAGTCGGCGTGCTCCACCCCGGCGTGCGACCAGCGCAGCTCGGGGCAGACCGCCGCCGCGCCAGCGTACGCGGCGTCGACGTGCAGCCAGATGCCGTGTTCGGCGCAGATCGCGCCGATCTCCGGCAGCGGGTCGACGGCGGTGGTGGAGGTGGTTCCGATGGTCGCCACCACGATGGCCGGCACCTCGCCGGCGGCCAGGTCCGCCTCGATCGCCGCCCGCAGGGCCGCCGGGCGCATCGCCTGGGTCTGCGGGTCCACCGCGATGGTGCGGACGCCCTGCCCGCCGAGGCCGGCGATGCGGGCCGCCTTCTCGATCGAGGAGTGCCCGTGTGTCGAGGTGTACGCCCGGTACCGGCGGTCGACGCCCACCTCCCGCCAGCGGCCCCCGCTGGCCCGGTGCAGGGCGGCCAGGGTGGCGACCAGGGTCGCCGAGGAGGCGGAGTCCTGGATGACGCCGCCGCCGGTGCCGGTGGAGCGGAACCGCGCGGGCAGGTCCATCAGTTCGACCAGCCAGTCCAGCACCACCGTCTCCAGTTCGGTGCCGGCCGGGTTGGTGGCCCAGAGCATGCCCTGGCTGCCGAGGCCCGAGCTGACCAGGTCGGCGAGCACGCTGGGGCCGCTGGTGTTCGCCGGGAAGTAGCCGAAGAAGCCGGGGTGCTGCCAGTGGGTGACCCGGGGCACGATGATGTCGTCCAGGTCGGCCAGCATCGCCGCGACCGGTTCGCCGTGCGTGGGCGGGGTGGCCGGCAGGGCGGCGGTGACCGTGCCGGGCGGGTCCCGGGGGACCACCGGGCGCTGGTCCAGCGTCCGCCAGTAGTCGGCGACCCAGTCGACCACCGCGTACCCGGCGCGACGGAACTCCTCGGGGTCCATGTGCTCAGCCATGGGCCGAGTCGATCAGGTGGGCCGGTCGGGGGCAAGGGCGGGTACGGGTTGTGCGGGCGGAAAGCGTTGTCCTACGATCCGACTGCGCGGAGTCGAACCATGGACGTCGATGCAAGGCGTCCCGTCACCACCGTCAGCACGGCGCTTCATCCCGCCGGCCCGGGCAGGCCGGCGTCGGCACCGTGCGCTGACCTCCGCGAAAGGCGTTTCCGTGCACCTGAGCCCACCCCGTCGTCGCGCCGCGTTGCTCGCCGCCGCCGCGGCCACCACGCTCGCCGCCGGCACCCTCACCGCCGTGACGGCTTCGGCCGCCGCCGCCGGTTGCCGGGTCGATTACAAGATCAGTAGCCAGTGGGGCGGCGGCTTCGGCGCCGACGTCCTGGTCACCAACCTCGGTGACCCGATCAACGGCTGGACGTTGACCTGGTCCTACACGGCCGGTCAGCAGGTGGCCCAGGCGTGGAACGCCACGGTCACCCAGTCCGGGGCGCAGGTCAGCGCCAAGGACGCCGGCTACAACGCCGCCCTGGGCACCAACGGCACCGCGAGTTTCGGCTTCAACGCGTCGTGGAACAACGCCAGCAACCCGACGCCGGACAGCTTCGTGCTCAACGGCACGACCTGCACCGGTGGCACCGCGCCGACCACCGCGCCCCCGACGACCGCACCGCCGACCACGCCCCCACCCACCACGCCGCCGCCGACCACCCCACCCCCGACGACACCGCCGCCGACCACGCCCCCGCCGACCGATCCGCCGGCCGGGGCCAAGCAGTTGGAGGATCTCGACCGGGGGCTGATCAGCGTCCGCTCCGGCAGCGGGAACCTGGTCTCCTGGCGGCTGCTGGGCACCGAGACCTCCGGGGTGTCGTTCAACCTCTACCGGGGCTCCACCAGGGTCAACGCCTCGCCGATCACCGGGGCCACCAACTACCTGGACAGCGGGGCGGCGGCCGGCTCGGCGTACACCGTGCGGGCGGTGGTGAACGGGGCCGAGCAGGCGGCGTCCGCGTCCGCGCTCCAGTTCGCCAACGGCTACCTGGACGTGCCGATCCAGCCGCCGGCCGGGGGCACCACCCCGAGCGGGGAGGCGTACAGCTACTCGGCCAACGACGCCAGCGTCGGTGACCTCGACGGCGACGGCGACTACGAGATCGTGCTCAAGTGGGACCCGTCCAACGCCAAGGACAACAGCCAGTCCGGCTACACCGGCAACGTCTACGTCGACGCGTACACCCTGACCGGCAGTCGGTTGTGGCGCATCGACCTGGGCCGCAACATCCGGGCGGGCGCCCACTACACCCAGTTCCAGGTGTACGACTACGACGGCGACGGCAGGGCCGAGGTGGCCATGAAGACCGCCGACGGCACCCGCTCGGGCACCGGTCAGCTGATCGGTTCGTCGTCGGCGGACTACCGCAACTCCAGCGGCTACGTGCTGTCCGGCCCGGAGTACCTGACCATGTTCAACGGGCAGACCGGTGCCATCGCCTCCACCGTCAACTACGACCCGCCGCGCGGCACCGTCTCGTCCTGGGGCGACTCGTACGGCAACCGGGTCGACCGGTTCCTCGCCGGCACCGCCTACCTGGACGGGCAGCGGCCGTCGCTGATCATGGCGCGCGGCTACTACACCCGCGCGGTGATCGCCGCCTGGGACTTCCGCAACGGCACCCTGACCAAGCGGTGGACGTTCGACTCCAACGCCTCCGGCAACTCGGCCGCCGCCGGCCAGGGCAACCACCAGCTCTCGGTGGCCGACGTGGACGCCGACGGCCGCCAGGAGATCGTGTACGGCGCGGCCACCATCGACGACAACGGCCGGCTGCTCTATTCCACCGGCAACGGCCACGGCGACGCCCTGCACGTCGGTGACCTGGACCCGGGCCGGGCCGGCCTGGAGATCTTCAAGGTCGACGAGGACGCCAGCAAGCCCAGCTCCTGGTTCGCCGACGCGCGGACCGGTCAGATCATCTGGAGGACCGCGGCCAACGGCGACAACGGTCGGGGCGTCTCGGCCGACATCTGGGCCGGCAGCCCCGGTGCCGAGTCGTGGTCGGCGGCGGTCGACGGGCTGGCCAACACCAGGGGGCAGAACATCGGCCGCAAGCCGTCGTCGATGAACTTCCTCGCCTGGTGGGACGGCGACCCGGTGCGTGAACTCCTCGACGGCACCAAGATCGACAAGTACGGCACGGGTGGCGAGACCCGGCTGCTCACCGGCAGCGACGTGGCCTCCAACAACAGCACCAAGTCCACCCCGGCGCTCTCCGGCGACATCCTGGGCGACTGGCGCGAGGAGGTGATCTGGCGCACCGGCGACAGTCGGGCGCTGCGGATCTACAGCACGCCCACGCCGACCAGCACCCGGATCTACACGCTGATGCACGACCCGCAGTACCGCGCGGCGATCGCCTGGCAGAACACCGCCTACAACCAGCCGCCGCACCCGGGCTTCTTCATCGGTGACGGCATGTCCACCCCGCCCACGCCCAACATCTACCTGCGTTGACGGTGCGGGCCCGGCGCTGGCCGGGCCCCACAAAGCAGGCACCGGGTCGCCAGCCGCGGAATCCGCTCAGCTGGCGACCCGGTGCACCACACCGCAGCACCCCCGACCCGTCCCGACCGGGAGTGCCGTACCACCACCGGTAATAAAGTTAGAGGTCGTCCGCAACGGTGGGGTGACGTCGCTATGAAGAGCGTGTTTCAGACGCTGCGGGACAGCCCGCCGACCACCTTCTCGGCCACCAGCTCGAACGAGCGCACCCGGTCGGCCACGTCGTACACCATGGTGGTGAGCATCAGCTCGTTCGCGCCGGTGCGGGCCAGCAGCTCGGTGAGCTGCCGGCGGACCGTCTCCGGTGAGCCCATCGCCTGACCGTCGCGGCGCTGCCGGACGAACTCCCGCTCGATCTCGGTGTACGGATACCGGGCGGCGTCGTCGGGGCTGGCCAGCGGCTCCGGCCGCCCTGAGCGCAGCTTGAGGAACGACAGCCCGGCGGGGCCGGACAACCACTCGGCCCGCTCGTCGGTGTCGGCGCAGACCACGTTCACCGCCACCATCGCGTACGGCTCGGTCAGCCAGCGCGACGGCCGGAAACTCTGCCGGTAGAGCTGGAGCGCGGGCAGGGTGTGCTGGGAGCTGAAGTGGTGGGCGAACGAGAACGGCAACCCGAGCAGCCCGGCGAGCTGCGCGCTGAACCCGCTGGAGCCGAGCAGCCAGACGGCGGGGGACTGGCCCAGCCCCGGGCTGGCGGTGATCGCGCCCGGGTCGTCGCCGCTGAAGTAGTTCATCAGGTCGGCCAGCTCCCGGGGGAAGCCCTCCGCCGACAGCCCCTCCATGGTCCGGCGCAGGGCCAGCGCGGTCCGCTGGTCGGTGCCGGGGGCCCGGCCGATGCCCAGGTCGATCCGGCCCGGGTGCAGCGCCTCCAGGGTGCCGAACTGTTCGGCGACCACCAGCGGCGCGTGGTTGGGCAGCATCACCCCGCCCGAGCCCAGCCGGATCGTGGTGGTGTGCGCCGCCAGGTGGGCGAGCAGCACCGCCGGTGCGGAGCTGGCGATCGCCGGCATGTTGTGGTGCTCGGCCACCCAGAACCGGCGGTAGCCCAGTTCCTCGGTCCGGCGGGCCAGCTCGGTGGTGTGCGCGAGGGCCTCGGAGGCGGTGGCCCCGGCGGCGACCGGAGCAAGATCAAGAACAGACATCGGTACGTCGATCACGACTTTCCCCAACCCGCCCCACGCCGGATATGTTCCCTGGCCGGCGCGGTCCCCCGCCCGGTCCAGGGGAGGACGGGCAGGTCGACGAGGTCGTGGGGGTCGGCATCGCGACACCGCTGTCGTCGCGGGATCATGAGCCGGGGCACCCCGGTCGACGCGGGGCCCGGGGCCTGCTCGGAGCAGGCACCCGGGTCACTGTGCGTACGTGCAGGTGGTGCCGGGAGCGGGATTCGAACCCGCAAGCCCTTTCGGGCAGAAGTGTTTGAGACTTCCGTGTATGCCGTTCCACCATCCCGGCGGGTGCTGACAACTGTACCCGACTAGGCTCTTGCGGGAGTATGGGCGGTAGCTGTGCCGAGATCGATGGTGGGGGTAGGGCTGGTGGCCGAGACGCAGACGGATGCCGAGCGCAGGCGGGTGTTGATCGCCGAGGACGAGGCGCTCATCCGACTGGACCTGGCCGAGATGCTGGTCGAGGAAGGTTACGAGGTCGTCGGTGAGGCCGGGGACGGCGAGACCGCCGTCCGGTTGGCCGAGGAACTCAAGCCCGATCTGGTCATCCTCGACATCAAGATGCCGATCATGGACGGGCTGGCGGCCGCCGAGCGGATCGCCGGCGCCCGGATCGCCCCGGTGATCATCCTGACCGCGTTCAGCCAGCGTGACCTGGTGGAACGGGCGCGCGCCGCCGGGGCGATGGCCTATCTGGTCAAGCCGTTCCAAAAGAGCGACCTGGTGCCGGCGGTGGAGATCGCCCTCTCCCGCTACTCCGAGATCGCCGCCCTGGAGTCGGAGGTGGCCGGGCTCACCGACCGGCTGGAGATCCGCAAGACGGTCGAGCGCGCCAAGGGTGCGCTGATGACGACGTACGGGATGACCGAGCCGCAGGCGTTCAAGTGGATCCAGCGCACCGCGATGGACCACCGGATGACCATGAAGGAGGTCGCCGAGCGGATCCTCGCCGAGACCGCCGGCGGCGAGATCGCCGAGCAGCCCACCGGCTAGCCGGCCGGGGCGGGGCGTCCGCCGGTTCCGGAGACCACCGTCGGTGGCTAGCATCGATGGATGGCCTCTCGGTGGAGCTTCGCGGTGCTGGTTGTGCTCGCCGCGTCGCTGGTCGCCTGTGATCCGGCGCCCACATCGACCGGTGAGCAGCCGCCGGTCCGACCGGCGTGGCAGCCGCTGACCCTGCCGCCACCACCGGGTCCGCCCGGCCGGGTGCTGCTACGCGACGCGACGGCCTGCGCGGGTCGGTGGTACGCGGTCGGCGGCGTCGCGGATGCCGACGGCGGCACCCGACCGGCCGCCTGGGCCAGCCTGGACGGTACGACCTGGGCGGTGGTGCCGATCGTCGCCGAGTCCTTCTACGGCAGGCAGAACGTGCTCTCCGCAGCCGGCTGCCGCGACGGCGCGTTGGCGGCCGTCGGTGCCAAGACCGGTGGTGCCCACGGCAATCCCCGGGTGAGCACCTGGCGGCAGGGCCCGGACGGCGCACTGGTCGAGGTGTCGGCGTCGTTCGAGACCTACGGCGGGCCCAAGGCGGTGAACGTGTCCCGCCTGGTGGGTGGCCCGCCGGGCTGGTTGATCGTCGGCAACCGCTCCAGCGGCGCGGCGGCGTGGGTGTCCCCGGACGCGGCGGACTTCGCCCTGGTGGAGGGGGCGCCGGAACTGGCCAGTGACGGAGGCGGGATCACCTGGGCCTTCGACGCCACCGCGGTGCCCGGCGGGTGGCTGGCGGTCGGCGGGGTGCTGCCGGGTGGTCGCATCGACCGTGACCCGGTCGCCTGGTCGTCGGCGGACGGCCGCAGTTGGCGGCGGACGACGCTGCCCGGGACGGACCGCTACGAGGAACTACAGCGGGTGGTCCTGACCGGCGACGCGGTGGTGGCGGTCGGGTTGCGGGGTACGGCGTTCGGCGCGTGGCGTCGCGACGACGACCGCTGGGTGGCCGTCGGCGGGTTCGCCGGTGCCGTGCCGTCGCGGGTCCCGTCGGTGGACGCCCTGGTGGCGGCGGACGGCCGGCTGGTGGCGGCGATCTCGGACGGGATATCGCGTGCGGTCTGGACGTCGGTCGACCGGGGCGGTTCCTGGCGGCGGATGGAGCTGCCCGGGCCGGTGCCGGCGGGTGTGGACGGGGACGTCGCGGTGGTGGCGGTGGGGCGGCGACTGTGGATCTTGGTCGACGACGGTGTCCGCCCGGCGGTGTGGACGGCGGAAGTGCCCGCGGACGGCGGGGTCGAGCGACGTGGTGAGGGGCCGAGGTAGAGCTCCAAGGACCAGTCAGGGGCCGACCTGTTACGGGCTCCTGGCCGATCACGCACGTCTTCGTAACGGTTTCGCAGACCACGGGCCAAGGTCTTCCCCGGTCGTATGAGTGTCGGTACGCTCCGCCATCACGAGCCGTAACGCAGGGGGCGTTCCTGCTGGGTGGGTGGTGGTGCGGGCTGTACGGTCGCCGCCCTCCCAGGATGGTCGCCTTCTGCTTTTGGAGGAGGTCAGGAAGCCGTGAGGCGTAGCTATGTACGGGCACTGGGGGCCGCCGCGCTTGCCGTGGCGATGGTCGGTGCCGCAGGTTGCCAGGACACGGGCGGCGGCGAGACCACCGCGTCCGGCGACTGTGGTGGCAAGATCGCTATCTTCGGCGCATTCACCGGTGACAACGCGGGCCTCGTCCTGCCGTCGCTGAACGGTGCGAAGCTCGCCGTTAAGCAGTTCAACGAGAAGAACTCGAACTGCAAGGTCACCTTGCAGGAGTTCGACACCCAGGGCGACCCGGCGGTGGCGACCCCGTTCGCGAACCAGATCGCCGGCGACAACTCGTTCCTCGGTGTGATCGGCGGCCACTTCTCCGGCGAGTCCGACGCCACCATGCCGATCTACCAGGCGGCCGGCCTGGCCATGGTCAGCCCTTCGGCGACCCGGGCCGACCTGACCCAGAAGGGCAACAAGTCCTTCTTCCGGGTGGTCGGCAACGACGGCACCCAGGCGGGGGCCGTGGCCACCTACCTGAAGTCGCAGAACGCGGCGAAGGTCTTCACCATCGACGACGGCAGCGCGTACGGCGCGGGCATCACCGCCGAGCTGGCCAAGAACATCGGCTCGACGCTGGCCGGCACCGACAAGATCCAGGAGAAGCAGGCGCAGTTCGACGCCACCATCTCCAAGATCAAGTCGGCGCAGGCGGACTTCGTCTTCTACGGCGGGTACACCCGCGAGGCGGCTCCGCTGGTCAAGCAGATGCGTGCGGCCGGCATCCAGGCCAAGTTCGTGGGCCCGGACGGCCTCTACGACCCGGCGTTCCCGAAGGGTGCCTCGGGCGGCGCCGAGGGCGCCATCATCACCTGCCCCTGCCTGCCGGCCGACAAGGCGGGCGGCACCTTCTCCGCCGACTACCAGAAGGAGTTCGGCCAGGCGCCCGGCTCCTACGGTGCCGAGGGCTTCGACGGTGCCCAGATCTACCTGGACGCCTTCAAGGACGGCAAGAAGACCCGGGCCGACATCCTGGCCTACGTGAAGGCGTACGACAAGCAGGGCGTCTCGAAGTACATCAAGTTCGACGACAAGGGTGACGTCGACCCGTCGAAGGTCGTCATCTGGGCCTACCAGATCAAGGGCGAGGAAATCAGCGCCCTGCAGGAGCTCAAGCTCAGCTGACGACACAGCAGGGGGTGCGGCCGGGTGCTGTTCCCGGCCGCACTCGATGCAAGGAGACCCCGTGCATTTCGATGAACTGATCGGACACCTCGGCCAGCACACCGTGGACGGCCTGTCCAAGGGTGCCATCTACGCCCTGATCGCTCTTGGCTACACCCTCGTCTATGGCGTCCTGCGCCTGATCAACTTCGCCCACTCCGAGGTTTTCATGGTCGGCACCTTCGCGGTGCTGGGCCTGTGGACCGCGTTCGGGGTAAAGAACAACCCGCCGATCGGCCAGGCGGTGCTCTTCTTGGTGCTCGGCCTCATCGCCGCAGCGATCGCGTCCGGTGGTACCGCCCTGGCGATCGAACGGATCGCCTACCGCCCCCTGCGCCGTAAGAACGCGCCACCGCTGATCTTCCTGATCACCGCGATCGGAATCTCCCTGGTGCTGGTCGAGGTCTTCGGCCTGCTCCTGCCGGACGTGGCGGGTGGCGCGTTGCCGACCCTGTTCGGTCGGGCCCGGCAGATCGTCGGTATGCCGACGATCATCCAGCAGGAGACGCTGCTCCAGATCGGCAACACCGCGATCACCAACATCCAGTTGATCGTCTTCGTGTCGGCCGTGGTGATGATGGCCCTCCTGGACTGGTTCATCAACCGCACCCGGTACGGCCGGGGCGTGCGCGCGGTGGCGCAGAACCCGGAGACCGCCGCGCTGATGGGCGTCAACCAGGAGCGTGTGATCATGTTGATCTTCATGCTCGGTGGCATCATGGCCGGTGCGGCGGCACTGCTGTGGAGCATGCGGTTCGGCTTCACCCAGAACAGCATCGGCTTCGTACTCGGTCTCAAGGCCTTCACGGCCGCGGTGCTCGGCGGCATCGGCAACCTGCGGGGCGCCCTGGTGGGTGGCCTGTTCCTCGGCATCGTCGAGGTCTACGGCGCGACGCTCTTCGCCTCCAACTGGGAGGACGTCATCGCCTTCGTGGTGCTGATCGTCGTGCTGATGTTCCGCCCGACCGGCCTGTTGGGCGAGTCGCTCGGGAGGGCCCGCGCATGATCGACAAGATTCGTTCCGCAGACCGACGACGGGTCAGCGTGCTGACTTCCGTCGGCGACCGGTTCCGGGCGCTGCCGAAGTGGCAGCAGGCTGCGGCGATCGTGGCTCTGGTGGCCTTCCTGTACTACCTGCCGTTGCTCGGCATCCCCGGCCTGACCTGGCTGCGGACCGACTCCATCGCGGGCGGCAACAACTGGGCCGGCGTGCTGTTCGTCTGCGCCATCTATGTCCTGGTCGCCATCGGCCTGAACGTGGTGGTCGGCCTGGCCGGCCTGCTCGACCTGGGCTACATCGGGTTCTTCGCCATCGGCGCCTACAGCGTCGCGCTCTTCGGCTCGGTCAACTCGCCGGTGGTCAAGTGGATCCAGCAGGAGTTCGACCTGCCGCCGACGTGGGCGGTGACCTGGGCGGTCTGCCTGCTTCTCGCCATCGTGCTCACGCTGATCTCCGGCGTGCTGCTCGGCTGGCCGACGCTGCGCCTGCGCGGTGACTACCTGGCCATCGTGACGCTGGGCTTCGGCGAGATCATCCGGATCGTGGCACGCAACGCCACCGGTCTGACCAACGGCCCGCAGGGCATCTCGGCCATCCCGGGCCCGGAGGGCCCGCCGTCGGGGGACAACAAGGTCTTCGGCCTGATCGACGCGAAGCCCTGGTACTGGCTGGCGATCACGATGGTGCTGCTGATGGTCTTCCTGGTCCGCCGGCTGGAGCACAGCCGGGTGGGCAGGGCCTGGCTGGCGGTGCGTGAGGACGAGGACGCCGCTGCGGTGATGGGGGTCTACCCGTTCAAGGCCAAGCTCTGGGCCTTCGCCATCGGCGCGGCGCTGGGCGGACTGTCCGGGTTCCTCTTCGGCAGCCGGAACGCGTTCATCGACCCGACCCAGTTCAACGCGAACCTCTCCATCCTCTTCGTCGCCATGGTCGTCGTCGGTGGATCGGGGAACATGATCGGTGTCTCGCTCGGCGCGGTGTTGCTGGCCTACCTACCGGAGCGGTTCCGGGAGGTCGCCGACTACCGGTGGCTGGCCTTCGGCCTCGCCATGGTGCTGGTGATGATCCTGCGTCCGCAGGGCCTCATCCCGAGCCGACGGCGGGCCCGTGAGTTGAAGGATCGCGCGGCGGCTGCAGAGGAGGCGCCCGCTCATGTCTGACCAGATGACCACCACGACGCCGAAGATTCCGGCCCAGCCGGGCCCGAAGCCGGTGCTGCTCGAGGTCGACGAGGTCACGCTCCGCTTCGGTGGAGTGGTGGCCCTCGACAAGATCAATTTCAAGATCTACGAGGGCGAGATCCTCGGGCTCATCGGTCCGAACGGCGCGGGCAAGACCACCAGTTTCAACGTGATGACCGGCGTCTACCGGCCCACCTCCGGGGCCGTCCGGTTCCGGGGTGAGAAGGTGACCGGCCGCAAGCCGCACCAGATCAGCCGGATGGGCATCTCCCGCACGTTCCAGAACATCCGGCTCTTCCCGGAGATGACGGCGCTGGAGAACGTCATGGTCGGGACGGACTCCCGGCACAAGACCAGCGTGCCGGGTGCGCTGTTCCGGCTGTACCGGGTCAAGCCGAAGCCGGAGGAGCTGCCGCAGGTGACCGCCACGTCCGGCATCGTACGGACCTGGCAGGAGATCCGTCGGACCTGCGCCAAGGTGTTCGGGTTGTCCCGGCACATCCTCGAGGAGCGGGCCGCCGAGGCGAAGTCGCTGGAGCTGCTGCGCTTCGTCGGCATCGCCGACCGGGCCAACGACGAGGCGCGCAACCTGCCGTACGGTTACCAGCGCCGGCTGGAGATCGCCCGGGCCCTCGCGACCGAGCCGAAGCTGATCTGTCTGGACGAGCCGGCTGCCGGCTTCAACCCGGCGGAGAAGGAGGAACTGCTCTCCCTGATCCGCAGGATCCGTGACATGGGGCTGACCGTGCTGCTGATCGAGCACGACATGCGCCTGGTCATGGGGGTCACCGACCGGATCGTGGTGCTGGAGTTCGGCCGGAAGATCGCCGAGGGTGCGCCGGCCGAAGTCAGTCGAGACCCGCGGGTGATCGCCGCGTACCTGGGGGAGCCCGCCGATGGCGCTGCTTGAGCTGGACAACGTAAGCGTGTCGTACGGCCGCATCGAGGCGCTGCACGGCATCAGCCTGACCGTCAACGAGGGCGAGGTGGTGGCACTGATCGGCGCGAACGGCGCCGGCAAGACCACCACCATGCGGGCCATCTCCGGCATCCGGACCCTGTCCCAGGGGCGGATCTCCTTCAACGGCGAGGACATCAGCAGGCTCCGGGCCGACCTGCGGGTGGTCCGGGGGCTGTGCCAGTCGCCCGAGGGCCGGCAGATCTTCCCCGGCATGACGGTGCTGGAGAACCTGGACATGGGGGCGTACACCCGGCGGGACTCCGCCGGTATCGCCGCCGACCTGGACCGGGTGATGACCCTCTTTCCCCGGCTGGCCGAGCGGCGCAAGCAGGCCGGCGGCACGCTCTCCGGCGGTGAGCAGCAGATGCTGGCCGTCGGTCGGGCGCTGATGAGCCGGCCGAAGCTGCTCCTGCTCGACGAGCCGTCGATGGGGCTGGCGCCGATGGTCATCCGACAGATCTTCGACATCATCACGGAGATCAACCAGCAGCAGGGCATCACCATCCTGTTGGTGGAGCAGAACGCCCAGCAGGCGCTCTCCCGGGCCCACCGGGGTTACGTGCTGGAGACCGGCCGGATCGTCAAGGAGGGGTCCGGTCAGGACCTGCTCACCGACCCGGCGGTCAAGGAGGCGTACCTCGGCGTGTCCTGACCGCACCAGGCACGACGAACCGGCCGGCGAGTCACTCGCCGGCCGGTTCGTCAGTGGGTACCGGGGCCGACCGCTGTCCCCAGCGTCGAGTCGGCCCGCCGGTGGGCGGATCAGTTCATGTAGCCGCGGAGGAAGTATCCCCGCTCGCCGCACCGGTCGAAGGGCACGAGGCCCACGGCGACGCCGGATCCCGTCGGCTCCGCCACGCACGACTTGGTACCGAAGGTGCAGGTGTAGGCCTCGTACTGATGGCTCGCGACCCGTGCCGCGCCCGTGCTCCGGCACTCGGCTTCCGACGAGTAGAAGCCACCATTGACCCACACCCCCGCATGTGCGGGACCTGCCATGAAGGCGACGGCCCCGGCCGTGGCCAGGACCGACATCGCAACGGTTCTCGCAACTTTCCGCATGGCTCTCCGTCGTCTCCCATCGTGATTTCGCTGTTCTTCGGCACTGTGTGTTGTCTGCCAGCTTTTCCGGAACCGATAAGCGGGCGTACGCGTCCCCGGCCTGCTCGCCACGACGGCCACCGCCGGGTCAGCTGACCGGAGGCACGCGTCGACCCGGACCGTTCGATATGCCGTTCACGTTTTCTGGAATAAGCGTTTCAGGGCATGGCGGCATCGCCCGTCCTGCGTATTTCCGCAACACGGGACGGGTGATGTCACTGAAGGTCGGGTGTGAGCCGGCCGCTATTCCTGGCGAGCCCGCGTCAGTTCATGTACCCGCGGAGCCGGTAGAAGTTCTTCTTGGCGACGTTGTCCCATTCCTTGGTGCAGGTGTACGTCTGGTACATCCCGATCAGCTTGCGACCGTCACCGACGGCCTGGCAGTCGGACAGGACCTGATAGAGCCCGCCGTCCACCCAGACCCCGGCATATGCCGGGCTTCCCACGAGCGTGACACCGGCCGCCGCGACAGCGACAGCGACGCTTAATCGTCGCGCCAGCTTTTTCATCCCCCGCTCCAATCTTTCGGTTGCTGTTCGTCAATACGATGCTGGTGTCGAAGATGCATGTCAAGCCTTGAAATCGGTGTGGAGGTGTGCGAGTCGAGGTAATCCTGTCCCCCATTCGGGCTACTGCTGGCCAGGTCGGCGTGAGGGTGACCGGTGTTCGGCGGCGAGGGACAGCGGCCGATTTCGACCGCTGACAGGGTGGTGCTCATTGCGCTGCACGGGGGTCGGCACGCTTTACGAGGGCCATCACGTTTACGGGGACCGTCGGGCTTTGCGGGGACCATCGCGTACCACGGGCAGTGGTGAACAATGGTGGATTCCTTGCCGGTCCGGTGCCGCCGGCGGTTCGCCGGGCGCACTCGCGCTCCCGGCGGAGGCGTTGTCCGATGCGCCGACCTGCGCGATCGCCACGTGCGGCGGGCCTCCTCGCGATCACCGCGTGCGGCGGGCCTCCTCGCGTGCGGCGCGGGCCGTGGTCCGGCCGCCGGACCGATCCGGAAACAGGGCGTCCTGATCCGGGAGGGGGGTGGTCGGTCGTCGCACGACCCGGTGCTGGCGCGCGAGCACTGTCGGTATCCCGTACTAGAGTCGCTGCCGTGACAGCTACGACGCCGCGCCTGCTTCTCGTCGACGGACACTCCCTGGCATACCGGGCGTTCTTCGCCCTGCCGGTGGAGAACTTCTCCACCACGACCGGGCAGCCGACCAACGCGGTCTACGGCTTCACCTCGATGCTGATCAACGTGCTCCGCGACGAGCAGCCCACCCACATCGTGGTCGCCTTCGACGTCTCCCGCCGTTCCTTCCGCACCGAGAAGTACGCGGAGTACAAGGCCGGCCGCAGCGAGACCCCGGCCGACTTCAAGGGGCAGGTCAGTCTGGTCAAGGAGGTCCTCGACGCGCTGCGCATCCCGGTCGTCGAGCGCGAGGGCTACGAGGCCGACGACGTCATCGCCACCCTGGCCTGCCAGGCCCGCGACCAGGGCATGCAGGTGCTGATCAGCACCGGCGACCGGGACGCCTTCCAGCTCGTCGGCGACACCGTGACCGTGCTCTACCCCCGCAAGGGCGTCTCCGACCTGGCCCGGATGGACCCGGCCGCGATCGAGGCGAAATACGGTGTCGGCCCGCAGCGCTACCGCGACCTGGCCGCGCTGGTCGGCGAGACCAGCGACAACCTGCCCGGCATCCCCGGCGTCGGCCCCAAGACGGCCGCCAAGTGGATCACCACCTACGGCGGGGTCGAGGGCGTGATCGCCCACGCCGACGAGATCAAGGGCAAAGCCGGCGACAGCCTGCGCGAGCGGCTCGCCGACGTGATCCGCAACTACGAGATCAACTGTCTGGTCTCCGACCTGGAGCTCCCGATCCGTCCCGAGGACGCCCGCTGGCAGGGCTGGGACCGGGAGGCCGTGCACCAGGTCTTCGACACGCTCCAGTTCCGCATCCTGCGCGACCGGCTCTACCAGTACCTGGAGGCGGTGGAGCCGGAGGCCGAGGCGGGCTTCGACCTGACCGCCGAGGTGCTCACCGCGCCCGGCGCGTTGACCGACTGGCTGGCCACGCACGCCCCGGTCGGCACCCAGGTCGGTGTGGCGGTGAAGACGCCGGCCAAGCCGAAGGAACCCCGCGAGCGTTACGAGCCGCAGCTGGAGGCGCTGGCGTTCGCGCTGGCCACCGGCCCGGCGGCGTGGCTGGACCCGACGACGCTGGCCGAGGCCGACGAGCGCGCCCTGGCCGACTGGTTGGCCGACCCGCAGCAACCGAAGGTGCTGCACGACAGCAAGCACGCCCGGCTGGCCTTCGCCGCCCGGGGCTGGGACCTGGCCGGCGTCGCCCGGGACACCGAGGTCGCCGCCTACCTGGCCCGTCCCGACCAGCGCTCCTACGACCTGACCGACCTGGCGCTGCGCTACCTGCACCGCGAGCTGCGGGTCGACGCGCCGGAGACCGGGCAGCTCACCTTCGACGGCCTCGGTGACGACGGCGAGGCCGAGCAGAACCTGATGCTGCAGGCGCGGGCCACCCTCGACCTGGCCGACGCGATCGACGCCGAGCTGTCCCGCGACGGCGAGCAGTCGGCCCGGTTGATGGCCGAGGTGGAGCTGCCCCTGTCCGAGGTGCTCGCCGCGATGCAGCGCGTCGGCATCGGTGCCGACCTGGACTACCTCCAGGAGCTGGAGGCGCACTTCGCGGGCGAGGTGAAGTCCGCCGCGCAGAGCGCGTACGCCGCCGTGGGGCGGGAGTTCAACCTGGGTTCGCCCAAGCAGCTCCAGGAGTTGCTCTTCGGGGAGCTGGGGCTGCCCAAGACCAAGAAGATCAAGACCGGCTACACCACCGACGCCGACGCGCTCCAGTGGCTGCACGCGCAGAACCCGCACCCGGTGCTGGAGCACCTGCTGCGGCACCGGGACGTGGCGAAGCTCAAGACCACCGTCGACGGCCTGCTCAAGTCGGTCGCCGACGACGGCCGCATCCACACCACGTTCAAGCAGACCGTGGCGGCCACCGGCCGGCTCTCCTCCACCGACCCGAATCTCCAGAACATCCCGATCCGCACCGAGGAGGGCCGGCGCATCCGCCGGGCCTTCGTGGTGGGCGACGGCTACCAGACGTTGCTCACCGCCGACTACAGCCAGATCGAGATGCGGATCATGGCGCACCTGTCCCTGGACGAGGCGCTGATCGAGGCGTTCAACTCCGGCCACGACTTCCACGCCGCCACCGCGTCGTCGGTCTTCACCGTCCCGGTCGGCGAGGTCACCGCCGACCAGCGCCGAAAGATCAAGGCGATGAACTACGGCCTGGCGTACGGGCTGAGCGCCTTCGGCCTGTCCCAGCAGCTCGGCATCACCGCCGAGGAAGCCCGCGGGCTGATGGACAACTACTTCGCCGGTTTCGGCGGGGTGCGTGACTACCTGCACGAGGTGGTGGCCCGGGCCCGCCAGGACGGCTACACCTCCACCGTCCTGGGCCGCCGCCGCTACCTGCCCGACCTGGTCAGCGACAACCGGCAGCGCCGGGACATGGCCGAGCGGATGGCGCTCAACGCCCCGATCCAGGGCTCGGCGGCCGACATCATCAAGGTCGCCATGCTGCGCGTCGACACCGCGCTGCGCGACGCCGGGCTGCGTTCCCGGATGCTGCTCCAGGTGCACGACGAGCTGGTCTTCGAGGTTGCCCCCGACGAGCGGGAGGCGCTGGAGGCCCTGGTCCGGCAGGAGATGGGGGCGGCCTATCCGCTGTCGGTGCCCCTGGAGGTCTCCGTCGGCGCGGGCCGGGACTGGAACAGCGCCGACCACTAGGCCGGTCGGCCACCAGGGCGGTGGCCCGTTGGGCCACGGCCTTTCGGGTCGGTGGTCGGCGACCTGACCAGGGAATTCTGACGGGGACGAGGGGGAGACATGACCACACTCCACGACCGGCCGCACACCGCGCTGCTCGTCGTCGACGTGCAGAACGGCGTCGTCGCGGGGACGCACCGGCGTGACGAGGTCGTCGGCACCGTGGGTGCACTGGTGCGGCGGGCCCGACACGAGGGGGTGCCGGTCGTCTGGGTGCAGCACTCCGACGCCGACCTCGTCCGGGGCAGCGACGACTGGCGGATCGTCCGTGAGCTGGCCCCCGGCGAGGCCGAGCCGCTGGTCGAGAAGCACTACGGCGACTCCTTCGAGGACACTGCGCTGGAGTCGGTGCTGGCCGGGCTGGGTGTCGGGCGACTCGTGGTGGCCGGTGCGCAGACCGACGCGTGTGTCCGGTCGACGCTGCACGGCGCGTTCGTCCGAGGCTACGACACCGTGCTGGTCGGCGACGCCCACACCACGCAGGACCGGACGGCGTGGGGTGCTCCACCGCCCGAGCAGGTCGTCGCGCACACCAACCTCTACTGGGCCCACCAGACGGCGCCGGGACGCACCGCCGGCACGGTCGAGGCGGAGGACGTCGACTTCGCCGCCCCGGCCTGACCTCCGCCGCCCCGGTCGGGGGCGGTCACCGCAGTGGGTCGTGGCCCCAGTTCATCAGCGACCAGCGCCACCTGGTGTCCCGGATGTCACCGGCGGGCCGCTGCGCCAGGTGCCGGTGCACGTACCCGATCACCGTGCGCATGTGCTGGTAGTCGGCAGCCGACAGTTCGGCCCGCTTGCGGCGGAGCAGGTCGACGATCCGCCGCCCGGACGAGTGGCCGACCGACTCGCCGCCGCCGGCACGTCCACCCTTGTGCCAGCCGACGTGCTTGGACTCAGCCGTCTGTAACCAGGAGGACAGCTCGCCGGGCCGCATGTTCACCGCCTCGGTGAACTCGCGGTAGGTCTGCTGCGGATCGTCGGCCCGGCTCATCGCGCACCGCCTCCAGTCGGCGGGCGACGTCGGGTGCCGTCATGGCGGATGCGGAACCTCTGCTCGGCCATGTCCGCCGCGTACCCGGGGGCGGTCCACCGAAACGACCGGTGCGGACCCGGTGCTACGTGACACCCCGGTGATCGGCAGGTGTCCGGTGGTGCCGCTCAGCCCGGCCCCGACGGCCCGGGTGACAAGGAGTCGGTCGGGAGCGGGGCGGGCAGCCGCCACCGGTCAGCTGGCGGTCGGCTTCTCGGTGACGAAGATGGCGGTGCCGGGGAAGAGCCGTCCGCGCAGCGGGCTCCACTGCCCCCAGGTCTCCCGGTGTCCGGCCGGCCACTCGGGCTCCACCAGGTCCAGCAGGCGGAAGCCGGCGTCGACCAGTTCGCGGATCCGGTCGCCGAGGGTCCGGTGCTGCTCGACGTAGCTGGCCACCCCCCGCTCGTCCTGCTCCACGTAGGGCGAGCGGTCGAAGTACGAGTGCACGGCGGTCAGGCCACCCTCGCCGGGGTCGTCCAGGAAGACCCAGCGCATCGGGTGGGTCACCGAGAAGACCCAGCGCCCCCCGGGGCGTAGCACCCGGTGCACCTCGGCCATCAGGGCGGCGGAGTCGTCGACGAACGGGATCGCGCCGAAGGCCGTGCAGGCGATGTCGAAGGACGCCCCGGCGAACGGCAGGGCCAGGGCGTCGGCCTGCACCAGCGGGACGCGTACCCCGGTGGTGCCGGCGGCGCGGGCGGCGTGCCGCAGCATTCCGGCGGAGAGGTCGAAGGCCACCGGCTCCGCCCCCTGGGTGGCCAGCCAGCGGGCGCAGGACGCCGCGCCGCAGCCGACCTCCAGCACCCGCCGCCCGGCGACCTCGCCGAGCAGCCGCGCGTCGGACTCGCGCAGCCCCTCCGGGCACCAGCGGAAGTCGACCTCGCCCAGGAACGCGCCGTGCTCGGCCTGGTAGTCGTCGGCGTCGGCGTCCCACCAGCCCCGGTTGGCCCATCGTGCCTCGGTGGCGCCCACCCGGCGTCGCAGCACCCGCTCGTCGTCGTCCACCAGCTCGTCGTCGTTCACCAGCTCACGCTAGGCCCTGCGGTGGTCTCGCCCGCCGGACCCCGCCGCGCGCGGCGTGCCGGACCGCCGTACGCTGTCGGTCCCGTGGGGTGGATGTGACGGATGAGACACCGGAGGCGCTTTTTCCCCGAAATCTCCGCTTTCGCAGCTGGCGGGTTCGCGAGGACCCGGGAGGCCTTGCACGCTGTGGTAATGCAGCGGGTAGGCTAGACGATGCGCTCGTGGATCGTGTACCTCGGCAGGGAGCAGGTGCGCGGTCGTCGGAGCACCAATGGTCTTCTCTTGACGATCGTTCGGTGTGCCCGGTGGCGGATCCGCTGGCGCGAACGGGTCACTGCGACACCACGCCTGCTGTGACAACCCATCCGACCGGAGCAACCGCCCACATGACGAGCAGCATCGAGGCCCCCTCGAGCGCCACCCGGGTCACCCACGACGATCTCGGTTCCGAGGAGGCTTTCCTCGCCGCGATCGACGAGACCATCAAGTACTTCAATGACGGCGACATTGTCGAAGGCACCGTCGTCAAGGTCGATCGGGACGAGGTCCTGCTCGACATCGGCTACAAGACCGAGGGTGTCATCCCCTCGCGGGAGTTGTCGATCAAGCACGACGTGGACCCCGCCGAGGTCGTCTCGGTCGGTGACCACATCGAGGCCCTGGTCCTCCAGAAGGAGGACAAGGAGGGGCGTCTGATCCTCTCGAAGAAGCGGGCGCAGTACGAGCGGGCCTGGGGCACGATCGAAAAGATCAAGGACGAGGACGGCGTCGTCCGCGGTTCGGTCATCGAGGTGGTCAAGGGTGGCCTCATCCTCGACATCGGGCTGCGCGGCTTCCTGCCCGCCTCCCTGGTCGAGATGCGGCGGGTGCGTGACCTGCAGCCGTACGTGGGCCGCGAGCTCGAAGCCAAGATCATCGAGCTGGACAAGAACCGCAACAACGTGGTCCTGTCCCGCCGGGCCTGGCTGGAGCAGACGCAGTCCGAGGTGCGCACCGAGTTCCTCAACAAGCTCCAGAAGGGGCAGGTCCGCAAGGGCGTCGTCTCGTCGATCGTCAACTTCGGCGCGTTCGTCGACCTGGGCGGCGTGGACGGCCTGGTGCACGTCTCCGAGCTCTCCTGGAAGCACATCGACCACCCGTCCGAGGTCGTCGAGGTGGGCCAGGAGGTCGAGGTCGAGGTCCTGGACGTCGACCTGGACCGCGAGCGGGTCTCGCTGTCGCTGAAGGCGACCCAGGAGGACCCGTGGCGGCAGTTCGCCCGCACCCACGCGATCCAGCAGATCGTGCCGGGTAAGGTCACCAAGCTGGTCCCGTTCGGCGCCTTCGTCCGGGTGGACGACGGCATCGAGGGCCTGGTCCACATCTCCGAGCTGGCCGAGCGCCACGTGGAGATCCCGGAGCAGGTCGTGCAGGTCGGCTCCGAGGTCATGGTCAAGGTCATCGACATCGACCTGGAGCGCCGCCGGATCTCGCTGTCGCTCAAGCAGGCCAACGAGGGCTTCGTCGAGGGCGAGGAGCACTTCGACCCGACCCTCTACGGCATGGCCGCGACGTACGACACCGAGGGCAACTACATCTACCCGGACGGCTTCGACCCGGAGACGGGCGAGTGGCTCGAGGGGTACGACAAGCAGCGCGAGACCTGGGAGAACCAGTACGCCGAGGCGCGTCAGCGCTGGGAGGCCCACACCAAGCAGGTGCAGACCTCCCGGGCCGCCGACGCCGAGGCCGCTGCCAACCCGGCTCCGCCCGTGGCCGCCGGTGGTGGCACCACCACCTCGACCAGCTCGTCGACCCCGAGCCGGCAGGCCGAGGAGCCGGCGGGCACCCTGGCCACCGACGAGGCGCTCGCCGCGCTGCGGGAGAAGCTCGCCGGCGGCAAGTGACCCAGGAGGCTGCCACCGGGTACCACGTCTGACGTCGTACCCGGGCCCGGGTAGCCGCTGACCAGAAGAGCCCCGCCTCCGGTCCACGTTCAGTGGACCGGAGGCGGGGCTCTTTGGCGTCGGCGTCGGATACGGCTACCCCGCTGACACCGCGTGGCGCTCCGGGTGCGAGGCGGCCCGTCGGCGGCGGTCAGGTGCCGCCGGTGCCCGGGGCGGGCTTCCCGGTGCGGTGCGCCGGCAACACGGGCCTGGTGGCGTGGTGGGAGGTGGGGGCGGGGGTGGTGTGGTGGGGCAGGGGCCGATCCGGTTGACTGGGTCGGTGCTGAGGGTGGGGTTGACCGGTGGTATCGGGTCCGGCAAGAGCGCGGTGGCGACCCGACTGGCCGAGCGGGGCGCGATCATCGTCGACTCCGACCGGATCGCCCGGGAGGTGGTCGCGCCGGGCAGTGCGGGGCTGGCCGAGATCGTGGCCGCCTTCTCCGACCGGGTGCTGACCGCCGATGGCGCACTGGACCGGGCGGCGTTGGGCGCGTTGGTCTTCGCCGACGAGGCTGCCCGCCGTCGGCTGGAGGAGATCACCCATCCCCGGGTACGGGCCCGGTCCGCCGAGCTGTCCGCTGCGGCCCCCGCCGACGCGGTGGTGGTCAACGACGTGCCGCTGCTGGTGGAGGTGGGGCTGGCACCGTCGTACCACCTGGTGGTGGTGGTGCAGACGGCCGTGGCCATCCGGTTGGCGCGGCTGGTGCGGGACCGGGGGATGACCCGGGCGGAGGCCGAGCGGCGGATCGCCGCCCAGGCCGACGACGCCCGCCGCCGGGCGGCGGCCGACGTGGTCCTCGACAACGACGGCGGTCTCGACGAGCTGCACGCCGCCGTGGACGCGCTCTGGCGGGACCGCCTGCTGCCCTACGAGCGCAACGTGCGGGAACACCGGGCGGTCCGGGAGGGGTGGGCGGTGCTGACCGAGCCCGACCCGACCTGGCCGCAGCAGTACGCCCGGCTCGCCGCCCGGATCCGGCACGCGCTCGCCCCGGCCGACCTGCGGATCGACCATGTCGGCTCGACCGCTGTGCCGGGGCTGGCCGGCCGGGACGTCATCGACGTGCAGGTGACCGTCCCGTCGCTGGCCGAGGCGGACGGCGTGTTGGCGCGGCGACTCGCCGACGCCGGATTTCCCAGGGTGCCCGACGTCCGGGGGGACGCACCCCGACCGGCAGCCGGCGACGGCGGGGCGGGCCGGGATGAGCGGCTGCACGGCGGTGCCGACCCGGGGCGGCCGGTACGGGTGCACCTGCGGGTGGCCGGATCCCCCGGCTGGCGACACGCCCTGCTGATGCGGGACCACCTGCGCGCCGATCCCGGTCAACGGGCGGCCCACCTGCTGGTGGAGCGGGAGCTGGCGGCGCCGCCCGATCCGGGGTCCACCGCCACGGGCGACCCGTGGTCCGCGGAGGAGTACCTGCGGGCGGAGGCGTGGGCGACCCGGACCGGCTGGCGTCCCTGACCGCAGCCCTCCTCCCCAGCCGGTGCGGACGGCACCGGGAATCGTGCCGTCCGCCGGATCGCGCACTCGGCAGCGTCGTGCCCGTCTGCCGGGTCAGGGCGTCGGCCGAATCGTGCCGCCGGCAGCGTCGTGGCGTCCGCCGGGTCGTGAGGCCGACGTTGCCGTGCGGTGGGGCGCGACGAGTCCCGCCGGCAGCGGCCCGGGGCTCAGGTCCAGCTGCGCCCACAGACCCCCGGTGGTGCGTAGCTCCAGCCGGTGCGGGAACCCGGTGCGGTCCAGCCAGTAGCGCAGTCGCCGGCCCTGCTGGCGTACCTCGAACACGTCCACCGGCCGGTTGGCCCGTCGGTCGCCCCGGATCCGGACGGCCGTGTCGACGCCCGGCGGGCGCCCGTCGGCCTGTAGCGCCGCGTCGACCAGCATGTCCAGTTCGTCGGCCGGCCGACCGCCGAGCCGCCAGCCGGTCCCGGCCGGCGGCGGCAACGGCGGACCGGGGGCGGCGGTGTCCGGCCCGACCGGTACATCCGCCCGGGCGAAGCCGGTCCGGTCCCGCCGCCGCAGCGTCCGACGGCCGAGGGTGTCCAGCTCGGCGACGGACAGGTAGGAGACATCGGCGGACCAGCTCAACCAGCCGCTGCCGCGCAGGTTGGCGGCGGCCCCGAGGGGGGCCGTCACGGTGACGGCGGCCCCGCTGCCGGCGCGTAGCCGGGTGGCCAGGCGGCCCAGCCGGGCGGCCTCCTCGTCGGTGAGGGCCCGGGGCAGTCCTGGCCGGCCACCGAGCGCGTCGACCGGCCACGGCGTCGGCCGGTCGACCCGGTCCAGCTCGATGGTGACCGGGGTCCCGTCGTCGAGCCGGCCCGCCCAGCGACGCAGCCGGGCGTCCCGGTCCACCCACCAGCGGGGGTCGGTGTCCCTGGCCACCGGTCGACCGGTCGGCCCGGCGGCGGGCCGACCACGGGGCCCGACCGGCGGCAGCGCCGCCTGGAGGACGTCCACCGGGTCGCCGCCGACAGTGTCCCGGCCGAGCCACCGTCCGCCGGTGCGGAGTGGTTCGGCCGGCTCGGCCCGGTCGGCGGCCAGCGCGAACAGGACGGCGAGCGCGCCGTCCAGGCGTCGCCCGGTGGGTCGGTCGCGCAGCCGCCAACGGTCGACGGGAGGCACCAGCGGCGGCCGGGCCGGGGTCACGATCGCCGTGGGGTCGCGACGGTGCACCACCACCGGGCCGGCGGCCTGCACCAGCCCCCGGTCCTGGCCGGCACCCGGACCGCCGACGGCGAGGTAGGCCAGGGGACGCGACCAGTCGACCCAGCCGACCAGGTCGGTACGGCCGGCTGCGGTGCCGACGGCCACCCGTACCCCGGCCCGGACGTCCCGGTAGGCGCTGACCCGGGCGGCTGCCAGCCGCTCGACCTCGTCGCCGGTCAGCGCGCGGGCCGGCGTGGCCGGTGCGGGCGACCAGCTGAGCAGGCCGGCCACCAGGGCGGCGGCGGAGGTGGCCGCGACCGCGCCCAGGACGAGCAGGGTGGCGCTTCGCCGCCCCGGCGTGCGGTCCTCGGGGCCGGCCGGGGCGGTCGTGCCGAGGGCGACCGGTCGGCCGGCGGTTCGGTGTCGCCGGCCGGCACGTCGTCGTCCCGGGCCGGTGCCGGGTGGGTGTCGTGGCCGGTCGGGCGAGGTCTCCACGTGGAGTTGAACGGGCCGGCCGGGGGCGGGGTGACGCCGCCGGGACGGGTGGGGTGGGCGGGCGGTGGCCGGCCGGACGGGCAGGGGCGCTCGCGGCGGCCGGTCTGCGCCAGGGGCGCGACCACGCGGGATGCGCACGCCGGTGATGTCCGGGTGCTGCGACCCCAGGTGCCGGGCGGTGGGAGCCTGTCGAGGCCCGGCCACTGCCGCGGTCGGCCGCCGCGAGCGGCCTACGGTGTCCAGGCTAGCCCTCTGAGATGTGGGCCACAATGGCAATATCGAAGGTGGTCGACTGCTGGCGACGGTCGCGGCACAGTGTCGGACCCGCGGCGTACCGTTGATGTCATGGCGCTCGACATTCCCCGGCTCGACGGTCGCTTCCAGGTCGTCAGTGACTTCCAGCCGGCCGGCGACCAGCCGGCCGCCATTGATGATCTTGAGCGTCGGGTCCGACGTGGCGACCGGAACACCGTGCTGCTCGGCGCCACCGGCACCGGCAAGAGCGCCACCACCGCCTGGCTGGTCGAGCGACTGCAACGGCCGACCCTGGTGCTCGCCCCCAACAAGACGCTCTGCGCCCAGCTGGCCAAGGAGTTCAGCGAGCTGCTCCCGCACAACTCGGTGGAGTATTTCGTCTCCTACTACGACTACTACCAGCCCGAGGCGTACATCCCGCAGACCGACACCTACATCGAGAAGGACTCCTCGATCAACGAGGAGGTCGAGCGGCTGCGACACAAGGCGACCATGTCGCTGCTCACCCGGCGCGACACGATCGTGGTGGCGACCGTCTCGGCCATCTACGGCCTGGGCACCCCCGAGGAATACCTCGACCGGGCCGTCCGGATCGCCGTCGGGCAGGAGCTGGACCGCGACCAGCTGCTACGCCGGCTGGTCGACATCCAGTACACCCGCAACGACATGGCCTTCCAACGCGGCACCTTCCGGGTCCGGGGCGACACCCTGGAGATCATCCCGGCGTACGAGGAGCTGGCGGTCCGCATCGAGCTGTTCGGTGACGAGGTGGAGAAGCTCTACTACCTCAACCCGCTCACCGGTGACGTGGTCAAGGAGGTCGACCACCTGTTGATCTTCCCGGCCACCCACTACGCGGCCGGTCCGGAGCGGATGGAACGGGCCACCCGCGACATCGAGGCCGAGCTGGGGGAGCGGCTGGCCGAGCTGGAACGGCAGGGCAAGCTGTTGGAGGCGCAGCGGCTGCGGATGCGCACCACCTACGACCTGGAGATGATGCGGCAGGTCGGGTTCTGCTCCGGCATCGAGAACTACTCCATGCACATCGACGGCCGACTGCCCGGCAGTCCCCCGCACTGCCTGCTCGACTACTTCCCGGACGACTTCCTCACCGTGGTCGACGAGTCCCACGTCACCATCCCGCAGATCGGCGGCATGTTCGAGGGCGACGCCTCCCGTAAGCGGATGCTGATCGACCACGGTTTCCGGCTGCCCAGCGCCGCCGACAACCGTCCGCTGCGCTTCGACGAGTTCCTGGAGCGGGTCGGTCAACTGGTCTACCTCTCGGCCACCCCGGGCACCTGGGAGATGGAACAGGCCCAGGGCGAGTTCGTCGAACAGGTCATCCGCCCCACCGGCCTGATCGACCCGGAGGTCGTGATCAAGCCGACCAAGGGCCAGATCGACGACCTGATGGACGAGATCAAGCTGCGGACCGAGCGGGACGAGCGGGTGCTCGTCACCACGCTGACGAAGAAGATGGCCGAGGACCTGTCCGACTACCTCCTGGAGAACGGCATCCGGGTGCGTTACCTGCACTCCGAGGTCGACACCCTGCGCCGGGTGGAGCTGCTGCGCGAGCTGCGCAAGGGCGACTACGACGTGCTGGTCGGCATCAACCTGCTCCGGGAGGGGCTCGACCTGCCCGAGGTCTCCCTGGTGGCGATCCTGGACGCCGACAAGGAGGGCTTCCTGCGCAGTGGCCGGTCGCTGATCCAGACCATCGGCCGGGCCGCCCGTAACGTCTCCGGCCAGGTGCACATGTACGCCGACAAGATCACGCCGTCGATGGCGTCGGCGATCGACGAGACCAACCGCCGCCGGGCCAAGCAGATCGCCCACAACGAGGCGCACGGGATCAGCCCCGAGCCGCTGCGCAAGAAGATCCACGACATCCTCGACGACATCTACCGTGAGGCGGAGGACACCGAGAATTCCCGGATCGGCGGGGCCGCACGTCAGCTGTCCCGGGGCAAGGCGCCGGTCAAGGAGACCCGCAGCCGCAGCCGGGCCACGGCCGGCACGCCCTCCCGGGAGGGGATGGCCCGCGCCGACCTGGCGCAGCTGATCCAGGAACTCAACGACCAGATGCTCGCCGCCGCCCGCGAGTTGCAGTTCGAGCTGGCGGCGCGGATCCGCGACGAGGTCGCCGACCTCAAGAAGGAACTGCGCGGGATGGACGCCGCCGGGGTGAAGTGACGGCCGCCCTGGTGCTGGACGAGGTGCGCGTCGGGACACCGGCCGGTGGGCTGCGCCCCCTGGTGGGCAGCTACCTGGGTTACCGGGAGAGCCGGCCGGCGCATCCGGGGGGTGTGCCGGCCGGTACGGCGTCGCCACTGGTGCGGCACGAGGCGGCCGGGGCCTTCGTGGTCCTCATCCTCGGCTGGGGCGCCCCGCTGGACGTGCTGAACCCGCGCTCGGCAGCGCACAGCGCGTACCAGGTGGACTCGTTCGTGGCCGGGCCGTACGACGGCTACTGCACGACCTCGACGGTCGGGGCCGGTGCCGGGGTGCAGTTGCTGCTCACCCCGCTGGCGGCCCGTCGGATCCTCGGAGTGCCGCTGGGGGAGTTGGCCAACCGGGCGGTGGCGGTCGACGGGCTGCCCGATCCGTGGCTCGACCGGTTACGGGTCCGGCTGGCCGAGATGTCGGACTGGCCCCGCCGGTTCGCTCTGCTCGACGCGGCGCTCGGGGCCCGACTGGCGGCCACCGATCCGGTCGAGGAGCACCTGGGCCGGGCCTGGGGTCGACTCGCCGGGTCGGGCGGCCGGATCGGCATCGGCGAGCTGGCCGACGAACTGGGCTGGAGTCGCCGGCACCTGACCGCGCGGTTCCGCCGGGAGTTGGGGCTGGGCCCGAAGACGACCGCCCGGCTGCTGCGCTTCCAACGGGCCTACGCGGCCCTGGGGCGGACGCACGCCATGCCCGCGTCGCCCGTCGGGTCGGATCGTCCCGATCCGACGGACGGCTGGGCCGAGTTGGCGGTGCGCTGGGGCTACTACGACCAGTCGCACCTGATCCGGGAGTTCCGGGAGTTCACCGGGGCGACCCCGACGGCGGTCGGCCGGCCGGGTTCCCATTCGTCCAATCCGGGCTGATCCCCGGACGGCACACTCGACGCATGACCAACATCTACCCGACCTTCCGGTATCCCGACGCCCGGGCGGCGATCGACTGGCTCTGCACGGCGTTCGGGTTCCGGGTCCACGCGGTGCACGACGGCCCGGACGGGACGGTGGCGCACGCCGAGCTGGCCCTCGGTGACGGCATCGTCATGCTCGGCACGGGCCGGGGGCGACCGGATCGGCCGGCCGACGACGACTACGCCGTCTACGTGGCGGTCGACGACCTGGACGCCCACCACGACCGGGCGCGGGCGGCCGGGGCGGAGATCGTCCGGGAACCGTTCGACACCGACTACGGTTCCCGTGACTACGCGGCCCGGGACCTCGCCGGTCACGTCTGGTCGTTCGGCACCTACCGGCCCTGACCGGACGGCCCCGAACGGCAGCCGTAGCGAACGGGGGGCTGCCGTTCGGGGCCGTCTCCGACAGCGGCGTCATCCGAATCGGGCTCAGATTATTGTTGCGGTGAGCAAGCAAAGTGTTGCCCTGGGTGATGATCCTGCGTACCCTCCCTCGTGGGGAGGCCGGGATGCCATTGTCATCGAGTCCTGTCATTCGACGCGCGAGGCTCGGCGCCGAGCTGCGCCAGTTGCGCAGACGGGAGACGCTGACGCTGGAACAGGTCTGTGCCCGGTTGGGCTGGGCCTCCACCTCCAAGTTGTCCCGCATCGAGCTGGGGCAGAGCCGGCCCGACCTGGCCGACGTACTCGATCTGCTGGACGTCTACGAGGTGCCGTCGCCGCAGCGCGAGGCACTGATCGTCATCGCCCGCGACGCGGCGACCGGGCGCGGCTGGTGGAAGGCGCTCGGCGAGATGAGCGAGCGGCAGCGCACCTACGCCGAGCTGGAGGCGGGGGCGGCGTCCATCGTGGAATACCAGCCGACGGTGCTGCCGGGCCTGCTCCAGGCGCCCGGCTACGCCCGGCTGCGGATCACCGCCGGTCGGCTGCTGCACCCGGACGTCGACGTCGAGGCCGACCTGCGGGCCCGGCTCACCCGGCAGGGGGTGTTGCGCCGCCCCGATCCGCCGCAGTACACCGCGTTGCTCGACGAGCGGGCCTGCGATCCGGCGGGTCTGCCCGCCGACGTGTGGCGTGAGCAGTTGGACCAGTTGCTGGCGTTGGCCGAGTTGCCGCACGTGACCATCCGGGTGGTGCCGAGGACGGGGGTCCCGCGTGGTGGCGCGTACCCGTTGACCGCCTTCTCGTGTTACTCGTTCCCCGACCCGGCCGACCCGCGCACGGTGATGCTGGAGGCGCTGACGACCGACGTGCGGCTGGCCTCCGACGCCGATGTCGGTCGCTACGACCGGATGACCGGCTGGCTCTCCGCCGCCGCGCTCAGCGCGGCGGAGACGGTGGAACTACTCGGTCGCAGGGCCGCCGGTCTCGCCGTCGGCCCACCCGCGGTCGCCGTCGGTGCGTCCGGCGGCGGGGGTGCCGCCCACCGTGGGGGAGAGGCGGGCGAAGCGGCCGACGGCCCCGGTACGCGGCCGGCCGGTCCGGGCTCACCCGTAGCGGTTGAAGCCACCCTCGGAGTCGATGACCTGGCCGGTGAGCCAGTCCGCCTCCCGTGAGCAGAGGAAGCGCACCAGCCGGGCCGCCTCCTGCGGGGTGCCCCAGCGCCCGCCCGGGAAGCGCGCGGCCACGGCGGCGTGTGCCTCCGGTGCGGCGTAACCGGTGTCGGTCGGCCCGGGGTTGAGGCAGTTGACGGTGATCCCCCGGGCCATCAGCAGCGGCGCGAGCTGCGTGGTGAGGTTCTCCAGGGCGGCCTTGCTGGCCGCGTAGGCCAACTCGTCGGGCATCGGGCCGAGTCGTTGGCCGCTGGAGAAGAACACCAGCCGGCCGCCGGCCCCGGCGGTGAAGGCGGTGGCGAACGCGTCGGCCAGCAGTAGACAGGCCCGGACGTTGACCAGCAGGTGCCGGTCGACCTGGGTGGCGTCCAGCTCCCCCAGCCGGGTGCTGGTGGAGTAGGCGTGCGCGGCCACCACGGCATCGAGCCGGCCGTGCCGGCGTACCGCCTCGGCGACCAGGGCCGCCGGGGTGCCCGGGTCGAGCAGGTCGGCGGTGACGTGTTCGGCGGAACCGGCCAGATCGGCCAGCAACGCCGGCACGCCGTCGGGGTCACCGCCGTAGGGCTGGGCGTCGTCGAAGTCGGGCAGGCCGGTGAGGAGCAGCCGGTGTCCGTCGGCGGCGAGGGTGCGGGCGACCGCCGCGCCGATGCCGACCCGTCGGCTCACCCCGGTCACCAGGAACACCCGTGCGGTCATGCGGGCCAGTCAACCGGAGCCGGCGCACCGGACGCCACGGATTAACACCACTGCGCCGTAACGGCCGCAACGGTCCACCGGCATAGTGGGGCACCGGCACGGTGGGGCACCGGCACGGTGGGTCGGCGCGCGACCACCGGGCCCGGCACCCCCGAACGTGTCGGGGCCGGTGGGCCGCGCGTGCGCCGCACGATAACCCGGAGGTACGACAGAACCGGCTCGAATCTGATCGACCAAGGTAAATTTCTCTACCCGCCGGGCCGCCCCGAACCGGGACCGCTCGACCGGCCACCCCGAACCGGCCACCCCGAACCGGTCGGCCCGCCGCCGGGTCGACCGCGAAACGACCTGTGGCCCGTGGGGTCGGATGGTGGTACCCGCCGGGCCGACCCGGAACGGCCGGCTCGGCTCAGGCCGGGACGTCGACGAAGTGCTCGACCCGGGGCGGTCCGGCGAAGTGTGGGCCGATCAGCGCCCGCCACCTGTCGAACGCCTCGGTGCCCCGGAAGTTCTCCTCGTGGGCCTGCACCGAGTCCCACTCGACCAGCAGCACGAAGCGGGAGGGGGACTCGATGCCCCGGGTCATCCGGACCGAGCGGCACCCTTCGGTGGCGATGATGATGGCGTGCGCCTCCGCGTAGGCGGCGGCGAAATCGTCCTCGTGTCCGGGCAGTACGTCGATGAGCGCGACCTCAAGCACCATGCTGACAGCCTGCCACGCCCTGCCGAGGCCCCACCGCGGTGGGGCCGAACCCGGCGCGGAGCAGGCGGACCGACTCCGCACCAGCCACACCTAGCCTCCTAGGAAGCCTTGCGGGGTGTGGCGTGGCACCAGCCGACCCGATCGGCCCTCACCTGCGACATCACCCCTCGACGGGCGCTGCGGGCGGTCCGCCGCAGCGGAGCGACCGGCGCGGCGACCGGGTTCGGAACGTGATGCTGCCGGCAATGCATGCCGCAGGAGATGCGCCCGTGGCCCTCGATGGTGAACAATGGCGGCCGAGGAGGGGAGTATTCCCTCGCGACGGAGTCGTCAGCACGGTCGAGCGTCACCCCCGACAATCGACCCGGCTCCGCCGGTCGGCGGCCCGTTCGCGGGTCACCGGCGGAAGAGACCTCCGTCAGTCACCAGTGTGTGCGTCGTCGCCCACCCCGCCGTCACGCGGCGTACGGTGTGCCCGACGCCGCGTGTCTGCCGGAGGAATGGATTGAACGTGTCCGGAATGGTGTGGGCGGGAACTCTCGTCGCACTGACGGCTGTGCTCCTCGTCGACCTCTTCATCATCGGTCGCCGGCCGCACGAGCCCAGCGTCCGCGAGTCGAGCCTCTGGGTCAGCTTCTACGTCGGCCTGGCGCTGCTCTTCGGGGCCGGGCTGTGGGTCACCGCGGGCGGCAACGTGGCCGGCCAGTTCTACACCGGTTGGCTGACCGAGTACAGCCTCTCGGTGGACAACCTCTTCGTCTTCGTGATCATCATGGCCCGCTTCGGGGTGCCCCGGAAATACCAGCAGAAGGTGCTGCTCGTCGGCATCGTGCTGGCCCTGGTCATGCGGGGTGGCTTCATCGCCGCCGGAGCGGCGCTGCTCGCCCAGTTCTCCTGGGTGTTCTACATCTTCGGCGCGTTCCTGATCTACACGGCGATCAACCTGGCCCGCCAGGGTGAGCCGGAGGAGGACGAGTTCAAGGAGAACGTGCTGATCCGGTGGAGCCGCAAGGCGCTGCCGATCTCACGGGACTACGACGGGGCGAAGCTCACCACCCACCAGGCCGGCCGGCGGTTGTTCACCCCGATGCTGGTGGTGATGATCGCGATCGGCACCACCGACCTGATCTTCGCGCTGGACTCGATCCCGGCGATCTTCGGGATCACCCAGGAGCCCTACCTGGTCTTCACCGCGAACGTCTTCGCGCTGATGGGTCTGCGACAGCTCTACTTCCTGGTCGGTGGGCTGCTCGACCGGCTGATCTACCTGAGCTACGGCCTGGCGGTGGTGCTCGGCTTCATCGGCGTCAAACTGGTGCTCGAGGCGCTGGCCGACAACAACCTGCCGTTCCTCAACGGTGGTGAGCCGATCGGCTGGGCCCCGCACATCCCGATCTGGTTGTCGTTGACCGTCATCCTCGGCTGCCTCGCCGTGGCGACGGTGGCGAGCCTGGTCAAGTCGTCCCGGGACCGCCGCCGCGAGCTGGTCGAGGCCCGCCGCTGACCGTCGTGACCACGATGGGCGTCACCGCACGTCGGTGACGCCCATCGCCGGTTCGAACCCCGGGTCAGACCCGGTGCGCGCCGACCAGGGTGGCGACCCGGTCGGGCGGCAGCGGCTCCGCCAGCACCCGCCGCTGCCGGTAGCAGGCGTGCAGCATCCGTGGTCCGCTGCCGTCGGTCACCAGGCCGACGTGGTGGACCCGGCGTCCGGGGCGGGCGAAGAAGTAGAGGTCGCCCGGGAGTTCCTCGCCGGCCGGCACCGGGGTGGTGGCCGCCGCCTGGTCGTCGGCATCGCGGGGCAGCGTCACGCCGAACCGCCGCCAGACCAGGTGGACCAGGCCGGAACAGTCGATCCCGTGCCCGGAGAGCCCACCCCAGACGTACGCGACGTCGCGCAGCCGGGCGGCGACGGTGAGCACCTCGTCGGCCGTCGGCGCGACGGTGGGCAGGTCGGTGACGTCCACCTCGGGCACCCACAGGGGATCGGGTCGACCGGGTGCCCGGACCGGTCGCCACCCGTCGACGGCGGGGCCCACGGGCAGGAGCCGGGTGCCGAGGACGACCCCGGGCAGGGTCACCGGGCCGTCCGGGGTGGCGCGCAGGCCGGTGCTGACGGCGTCGACGACCAACGGACCGGGCGGGTCCGCGTCGGGGGTGGCGGGGGTGAGTTGCGCGGTGGGCAGCCAGCCGGGATAGCCGCGCGGGTCACGTCGGGGGGCGGCCTGTTGCACCGCGACCACCTCGGCCCAGCCGCCGGGGCGCAGCGCGGTCACCAGGACCCGTTCACCGAGCAGCAGTTGGCTGAGCACGCAGTCGCCGACCCGTTGGGTGGCGTCCATCCCGGTGATCCAGCCGTCGGTGTCGGACGGCACCGACAGGGCCGGCCGGTCGACCGGGCGGGTCGCGCCGGGGTCGGTCCAGAGGGTGGCGACGGCCACCTGTACGAGGGCCTCGCAGCCCGGCTCCAACTCCACGTCGACCTCCGGCTCACGTGTCGGTGCCTCACCGGACGATAGGTAAGAAAAATGCGGTCATCAACTCTGGTGGTGAACTTTTGTTTCGGTCACCGAGGTGATCCCGAGCCCCGGGGCGTCCGGCAGCACCACCGTGGCGCCCTCGTACCGCAGCCCCCCGCGCACCGGTGACCGGGCCAGCCACCAGGCGGCGTCCAGGTCGGACACGGCACTGGTCGTGTACGCGGCGGCCAGGCTGGCCGCCGCCCCGACACCGACCTGGCTCTCCATCATGGACCCGACCAGGGTGCCCATGCCGTGCGCGCGGGCCAGTTCCAGCAGGGTCCGCGCCGGTCGCAGCCCACCGCACTTGGCGAGCTTGACGTTGACCAGGTCGGCGGCCCGCCGGCGGATCACCTCGACCAGGTCCCGCACCCCGAACACCGCCTCGTCGGCCAGGATCGGCACGCCCACCCGGTCGCCGACCCAGGCCATGCCGTCCAGGTCCCACCGGGCGACCGGCTGCTCGACCAGCTCCACGTCGAGCCCGGCGTCCTCGACGCCCCGGATCACCCGGACCGCCTCGCGCGGCGTCCAGCCCTGGTTGGCGTCCAACCGGATCCGCACCCCCGGGCCGACGGCCGCCCGGACCGCGCGGACCCGTGCCAGGTCGCCGGCCGCATCCGTGCCGACCTTCAGCTTGAGCACGTCGAAGCCCTCGCCCTGCCGTTGCCGGGCCGCCCTGGCCAGTTCCGCGCCGTCCCCGGCCGCCAGCGTGACGTCCGTCGGCACCCGCAGCGCCGTGCCGCCGAGCAACCGCACCAGTGGTACGCCGAGCCGCCGTGCCGCCAGGTCGTGCAGGGCCACGTCCAGCGCGCAGCGGGCCGCCTCGTTGCCGGCCACCGTCGCCGCCATCTCGGCGCAGCGGGCCAGCACGTCGTCGGCGTCCCGGCCGACCACCGCCGGGGCGAGCACGTCCCGCACGCACGCCTCCGCGCCGGCCACCGAAGCCCCGGTGACCTGCCACACCTGCGGTGCCTCCCCGTAACCGGACCGACCGTCGTCGTCGGTCACCTCCACCACCAGGGTCCGCACCGTGGTGGTCCGGCGCAGCGCGGTGACGAACGGGGTGTGCAGCGGCGCGGACAGCCGGTGGGTGCGTACCGCGGCGATCGTCATGTGCGGCACCCTATACGCACCATGTCGCCGGAAGGGGAGGCCGATGAGCGTACGGGACTGGGAGCTGGTGGGCGCACCGAACGCCCGTGACCTGGGCGGACTACCCACCACGGACGGGCGGCGGGTACGCGTGGGCCGGCTGATCCGGACCCCGGCGCTGGGGCGGTTGACCGAGGCCGACCTGACGGTGCTGGGCCGGCTCGCCCCGGCCTGCGTGGTGGACCTGCGCGACGACTCGGAGACCGCGCTCGCCCCGCCGAACCGGCTGGTCGGTGACCCCCGTCTGGTCCGGTTGCCGGTGCTCGACCCGACGCACCCCGGGTTCACCTACCTCTCGGCGGTGCTGCACGGTCACGACCTCGCCGGGTACGACGAGCTGGCCCGGCGGGGTGCGGCGGCGGCGATGGCGGAGGTCTACCGCTGGTTCGTCAGCGCCGTGGTGGCCCGGGAGGGCTTCGCCCACGCGGTACGGTTGGCGGCCGATCCGGCCCACCTGCCGTTGCTGTTCCACTGCTCGGCCGGCAAGGACCGCACCGGGTGGCTGGCGGTGGTGCTGCTCACCGCACTCGGCGTCGACGAGGCGACGGTGCGGGCCGACTACCTGCGGCACAACGACCTGACGGTGGAGTCGCGGGCGACCATGTCGGCGGCGATGCTGCGTCGCCGGCCGGAGCTGGACCCGGAGACGGCGCAGGCGGTGCTGGAGGTCCGCCCCGAGTACCTGGACGCGGGCTACGACGAGGTGCGCCGGGTGTTCGGGTCGTTCGACGCGTACCTGGTGGACGGGTTGGGGGTGACCACCGAGGTCCGCGCCGCCCTGCGGGCGCACCTGCTGGAGTGACACCGGGCTGGCCCGGGCCCAGCCGGGCCGGTCAGCCGATCGTGGCGGGCCGGGCCGTTGCGGGTCAGCCGGCCAGGTCGTGTCGGGCCGCCCAGGCCGTTGCCGAGATCTCCGCGACCAGTCGGCAGGCGTCGTCGAGGTCGTCGTCGGGGGAGGCGGCCAGGTCGGTGGTGGTGCAGACGGCGATCACGTACGCCGGGGCGTCGTCGGGCAGGACCACGCCGGCACCGTGCCGTACCCCGCGTACCCAGCCGTTCTTGTGGGCGATCCGGGTGCCGTCGGGCAGCCCGGCGGCGAGATCCTCCCGGTGCCGCTGGGCCAGCAGCACGTCCAGCATGGCGGCGCAGGCGGCCGGGGAGGCCAGCGGTCCGGGGTGTTCGGCACCGGTGGCCAGCCCGCCGAGCAGCGCCGCCAGGTCGGCCGGGGTGACCAGGTTGGTGATGCCGGCCTCCCGGGCGGCGGCGTCCTCGATGCCCCGACCGGTGACACTGTGCCGGGCCCCGGCGAGCTGCCACGCCTGGGCGACGGCGGGCAGCCCGACCCGGTCGATGATCAGGTTGGTGGCGAGGTTGCTGGACCGGGTGATCATCCGGTCGGCCAGCCAACGCGGGGTGGCCTGCCCGCCCAGCCGCTCCCAGACCGCGTCGTCGTTGTCGTAGTGCCGGGCGCAGGAGAACCGGGGCGCCCCCGGCTGGGCCGAGTCGAACTCGTCGACCACCGGCACCGGGACGTCCAGGTCGAGGGTGCCCGCCTCGGCGGCCCGGTGCAGCGCCAGCAGCACCGCGACCTTCATGGTGCTGGCCGCGTAGTGGGTGGCGTCGGGGGTACGGGTCCAGGTGGCCGGCGCGTCGAGCCGACCCACGTACGCCGAAACGGTGCCGGGCACCCGGTCCAGCCGGGCGTCGAGGTCATCCCAGGTCATGCCGTGACGGTAACGGACCGCCTGCGGGCACGGGGGCCGCCGAAGCGAGGCGACCGGTGGGCACGGCCCCCGTCGTCCGGGCGGCCCGACGGTCGAGCCCGCCCACCCCGTCCGCCTTACTCCCGGGCGGCCCGACGGTCGAGCCCGCCCTACCCGCGCCATCCCGCCGCCGTACTCCGGGCGGCCGGTTCGGCCCCGGTCTCCCGTCCCGTCGGTCGGCTCCCGGTCGGGCAGGACGGAGCCCCGGGCCGCGCGTGGCGGACCGGGGCTCCGGGGTGGTGCGGGGTGGTGCGGGGTGCTGTGGGGTGGTTCAGCCGGCGTGCTTGCGGCGGGCGGCCATCCGACCCCGCTGGGTCTGGTCCAGCACCACCTTGCGGATCCGGACGGCGACCGGGGTCACCTCGACGCACTCGTCCTCGCGGCAGAACTCCAGCGCCTGCTCCAGGGAGAGCTTGCGCGGGGGGATCAGCTTCTCGGTCTCGTCGGACGTCGAGGCCCGCATGTTGGTGAGCTTCTTCTCCTTGGTGATGTTGACGTCCATGTCGTCGGAGCGGGAGTTCTCCCCGACGATCATGCCCTCGTACACCTCGGTGGTCGGCTCGACGAAGAGCTGGCCGCGCTCCTGGAGGTTGATCATCGCGAACGGGGTGACGACGCCCGTCCGGTCGGCCACCAGCGACCCGTTGTTGCGGGTGCGCAGCTCACCGAACCACGGCTCGTACGACTCGAAGACGTGGTGCAGGATGCCGGTGCCCCGAGTGTCGGTGAGGAACTCGGTGCGGAAGCCGATCAGGCCCCGCGCCGGCACCAGCCACTCCATCCGGATCCAGCCGGTGCCGTGGTTGACCAGCTGCTCCATCCGGCCCTTGCGGGTGGCCAGGAGTTGGGTGATCGCGCCCAGGTACTCCTCCGGCGCGTCGATGGTCAACCGCTCGACCGGCTCGCAGGTCTTGCCGTCGATCTCCTTGGTGACCACCTGCGGCTTGCCGACGGTCAGCTCGTAGGACTCCCGGCGCATCTGCTCGACCAGGATCGCCAGGGCCAGCTCGCCACGGCCCTGCACCTCCCAGGCGTCCGGCCGCTCGGTGGGCAGGATCCGCAGCGACACGTTGCCGACCAGCTCCTTGTCGAGCCGGTCCTTGACCATCCGGGCGGTGACCTTGGCGCCCTTGACCCGCCCGACCAGCGGCGAGGTGTTGGTGCCGATGGTCATCGAGATGGCCGGCTCGTCCACGGTGATCAGCGGCAGCGGGATCGGGTTCTCCGCGTCGGCCAGGGTCTCACCGATCATGATCTCGGGGATGCCGGCGACGGCGATGATGTCGCCCGGCCCGGCCGAGTCGGCGGGCTTACGCTCCATGCCCTCGGTCATCAGCATCTCGGAGATGCGGACCCGTTGGGTGTTGCCGTCGGTACGGCACCAGGCCACCGTCTGGCCCTTGCTGATGGTGCCCTGACGCACCCGGCACAGCGCCAACCGACCGAGGAACGGCGAGGCGTCCAGGTTGGTGACGTGCGCCTGCAACGGGGCACCCTCGTCGTAGGAGGGCGGCGGGATGGTGTCGAGCAGGGTCCGGAACAGCGGCTCCAGGCTGGTGCTGTCGCCGGGCACCGAGCCGTCGGCGGGCTGGGTCAGCGAGGCGATGCCGTCGCGGGCGCAGGCGTAGACGATCGGGAAGTCGATCTGCTCCTCGTCGGCGTCCAGGTCGAGGAAGAGCTCGTAGGTGTCGTCCACGACCTCCTTGATCCGGGCGTCGGGCCGGTCCACCTTGTTGATCACCAGGATGATCGGCATCCGGGCCTTGAGCGCCTTGCGGAGCACGAACCGGGTCTGCGGCAGCGGGCCCTCACTGGCGTCGACCAGCAGCACCACCCCGTCGACCATGGTCAGGCCCCGCTCGACCTCACCGCCGAAGTCGGCGTGGCCGGGGGTGTCGATGATGTTGATGGTGACCGGGTCGGAGCCGTCCGCCGGCAGGTAGCGCACGCCGGTGTTCTTGGCCAGGATGGTGATGCCCTTTTCCCGTTCGAGATCCATCGAGTCCATGACGCGCTCGGTGTTCTCACCACGGGCCCCATAGGCGCCGGCCTGCCGCAACATGGCGTCGACCAGGGTCGTTTTGCCGTGGTCGACGTGGGCGATGATGGCGACATTGCGGAGGTCGGTGCGAAGCTGCATACCCTCCATACTCCTGTCTGCGGTTGCCGGGTCAGGTGTCGGGGTCACCCCCGACGCCGCCCGGAACTCGGCCGGAACTGCTGTTGCGGCCGTGCCAGCTGCGGGTCTGCCGCTCCCACCGGCATCCCGCCGGCCCCGGTGGGCCGGTCGGGCACCCGGTCGCGACGGTCACGGCGGACGAGGCCACAGTGATCGTCGGTGTCGGTGCCGGGGGGAGTCGACCCTGCTGGTCGGTCTCCTAGCGTACGCGGGCCCGGGAAGGCCCGTCTCGGCACTGCTCCCGCTGACCGGGCCGGCCGTGACCGGCACCACATCCCCGCACCTGCGCCCACCCGTCGCGCCGGCCGTGTTCGTCGCCCGTCGCCCGCGTTCGCCCACCCCCGCCGCTCGTGCCCGCGTCTGCTGTCCGCCGCGCCCCGGCCCGCCCGCGCCCGCCGCCCGTGTTCGCCCTCGAACAAGGTTGTAGTGGTGTTCGAAGCTGCGGAGGCAACTACAACCAGGATCGAGCGCGATCTTGCTCGCGCGCGCCCGGAGCGGGGACGGGAGGTGGTGCGAGGGGCCGGGAGCGAGGGCGCGGTGGGAGGTGGGGTGAGGGTCGGTAGCGAGGGAGCTGGGGTGGGAGGTGGCTGGAAATGAGGGGTGGGCGGAGGGTGGAGGTCGGTTCAGTCTCGTGGGGTGGTGGCGCCCGTGTCGGGGGCGGCTGGGTCAGGGGTGGGCGGCTGGCTCGGGGGTGATGGCCGAGTCGGGGGCGTCCCGTTGGATGCGGCCCGGCCACCAGAAGCGGTCGCCGAGCACGAACGCCAGGGCCGGCACCAGCACCGTGCGCACCAGTAGTGTGTCGAGCAGCACACCGAGGCACACGATGATCCCGATCTGGGTCAGCAGGATCAGCGGCAGCACGCCCAGGACGGCGAAGACCGCAGCGAGCAGGATGCCCGCGCTGGTGATCACCCCGCCGGTGACCCGCAGGGCGGACAGCATCCCGTCCCGGGTGCCGGTGAGACGGGCGTCCTCCCGGGCCCGGGTGACCAGGAAGATGTTGTAGTCCACGCCGAGGGCGACGAGGAACACGAAGGCCAGCAGGAGCACTCCGCTGTCCAGCGCGGGGAAGCCCAGCACGTGGTCGAAGAGCAGCCAGGCCGCGCCGAGGCTGGCGAAGAAGGACGCGATCACGGTGAGCACCAGCAGCAGCGGGGCGAGCAGGCCGCGCAGCAGCAGCACCAGCACGGCGAGGACGAGCACCAGGATGATCGGCAGGATCAGCCACAGGTCGCGGGTGTTGGCCTCGTCGGAGTCGTACGTCGCGGCGACGGTGCCCCCGACGAGCGCGCCGTCGGGCGGGTCGACGCCCTCGACGGCCGGTGGGGCGGAGTCGGGTACAGCGGCGACGGCGTCGCGCAGCGCCTCGACGGCCCGGTCGGACGCCGGGGTGCCCGGTTCGTCGGTCAGCACCACGTCGACCTGGGCCACGTTGCCGCCGGCCAGGCCGGGCCGGGCGGAGGCGACGCCGGGCACGGCGGCGGCGACCCGGGTGACCGCCGGGGCGGCGGCCGGGTTGGTGAGGACGGCCACCGGCTGGGTGGTGCCGGCGGGGAAGGCGCGGGCCAGGGTCTGGGCTCCGGCGACCGCCTCCGGCTCGACCCGGAACTGTTCGGTCTCGGACAGGCCGGTGCGGATGCCGAGGCCGCCGAGGGCGAGGCCGGCGAGCAGCAGGGTGGCGAGCGCGGCGACGGGCACCGGGCGGCGGACCACGGCCGCGCCGAGCCGGCCCCACAGCTTGCCCTCGCGGGCCGGGCCGCCGACCCTGGGCACGAACGGCCAGAACAGCCCCCGGCCGAAGATGACCAGCACGGCGGGGAGCACGAACAGCGCCGAGAGCATGGCGAACACGACCCCGGTGGCGCAGGCCACGGCGAGCGCCCGGTTGGTCTCCTGCTCGGAGAGCAGCAGGGTGAGCACGCCGAGCACGACGGTGCCGCCGCTGGCCAGGATCGGTTCGGCGGTACGGCGTACGGCGGCGCGCATGGCGGCGAACCGGTCCTCGTGGCGGCGCAGTTCCTCCCGGTAGCGGGCGATGAGCAGCAGGGCGTAGTCGGTGGCGGCGCCGAAGACCAGCACGCTGGCGATGCCGGTGACCGCGCCCTCCTGGAGGTTGATGCCGACGGCCGGGACGATGGTGTCGACGGCCCGCAGGGTGAGCTGTTCGGTGGCGGCGACGACGATCAGCGGCACGATCCACAGGAACGGGCTGCGGTAGGTGATCAGCAGCAGCAGGGCGACCACGCCGGCGGTGACCGCGAGCAGGGTGATGTCGGCGCCTTCGAAGACCTTGGTCAGGTCGGCGGTGAAGGCGGGTGCCCCGGTGACCGCGACGGTGATCCCGTCGGGGAGGCCGCCGACGGCGTCGCGTACCTGGGCCACCTCGTCGGCGACGGCCTGCTGGCCGCCGGCGGTGTCCAGTGGGACGGCGAGCAGCGCGACGGTGCCGTCCGGGGAGACCTGGGGTGGGCTGACCTGACCGCCGACGGCGAGCCGGCCCAGCGCGTCGGAGCGTCCGGTGACGGCGGCCCGGTCGGCGTCGGTCAGGGCCGCGCCGTCGTCCCGGCTGACCACGACGATGGCCGGTTGGACGTCGCGTTGCGGCAGCTGTTCCTGGAGGCGTTCCACCTGGGTCGACTGCCACTGCACGGACAGGCCGGTGGTCGAGACGGGGGCGGGGTTGTCGGGCTTGGGCAGCCCGAAGACGATCGCGCCGACGACGATCGCGGCGACCACGGTGAGCCAGGCGGCGAGCCGGCTGCGGGCGACGCGGGTGAACAGAGACATCGGAGGCCCTCTTGGTCGGTGGGGACGCCGGACGGAGAGATAGCCCGCCCTTCGAGTATCTTGATGGACGAGATTATCGGTAGCTGTTCTATGCTGCAACCGGGCGCATCGACAGGGGGCGACGGCGGGCGTGGCAGCGCACGAGATGTATCGGCGGCGGGACGATCCGCGCGGGCGGATGGTGGCCGACATCACCAACGACCTGCGGCGTTACTCGGTGGACGCGCAGCACATCGGGCACGCCTTCGCCGGCCTGCACGGGCTCAACCCGACCGACCTGCACGCCCTGATCGCCGTGATGGACGCCGAGCTGCTCGGCGACCCGATCACCCCCGGCCGGCTGGGTGAACAGCTGAATCTCTCCTCCGGGTCGGTGACCGCGCTGATCGACCGGCTGGAACGCGCCGGGCACATCCGCCGCGACCGCGACACCGCCGACCGGCGCAAGGTGTTCCTGCACTACGCCGACCGGGGGGCCGCCCTGGCGATGAGCTTCTTCGGCCCGCTCGGGCGGCGTACCGACGAGGTGATGGCCCGGTTCACCGACGACGAGCTGGCGGTCGTGCAGCGGTTCATGACCACCATGGTCGCCTCGATGCAGGAGCACCGCGACGCCATGCGGGCCGCCCGCGCCGAGCCGTCCCGCCGCCCGGTGGACTGACCGTCGTGCTGGACCGCTCGCTCGCCCGACTCGCCGCCGCCGCGCTGCGGCTGCCGGCCGCGCCCACCCACCGGGTCGACGTCACTCGGGGCGTCGTGGTCCGGGCCCGCGACGGGGCGCGGCTGCGCACCGACCACTACGCCCCCCGGCTGCCCGGTGCGCCGACCGTGCTGATCCGCACGCCGTACGGGCGGGGCGGGCCGATGCGGCTGCTCGGTCGGCTGGTCGCCGGTCGCGGTTTCCACCTGGTGATCCAGTCCTGCCGGGGCACCGACGGCTCCGACGGGCTGTTCGACCCGCTGGTGCACGAGCGCGACGACGGGCTCGACACCGTCGACTGGTTGCGTCGGCAACCCTGGTACACCGGCCGGTTCGGCATGTTCGGGGCCAGCTACCAGGGTTTCGTCCAGTGGGCGCTGGCCGCCGACGCGGGGGAGGAGTTGGCCGCGATGGTCGCGGTGGTCACCGCCTCGGCCACCCGCGACTCGACGTACGCGGGGGAATCCTTCGCCCTGGACACCGTGTTGACCTGGGCCGAGCTGCTCCAGGCGCAGACCGTACCGTGGCTGGCCCGGCAGTGGGAGCTCAAGCGCGGGCAGCCCCGGCTGGCCGCCGCCCTGGCCCACCTGCCGCTGGCCGAGGCCGACCGGGTCGCGACCGGGGTGACCGTGCCGTTCTTCCAGGAGTGGCTGCACCACCACACCCCGGACGCCGACTACTGGCGGACCCGGGTCTTCGGCGCGCGGATCGCCGAGGTGCGCGCCCCGGTGACGATGGTCAGCGGCTGGCAGGACATCTTCCTGCCAGCCCAGCTCGCCGACCACGCCGCGCTGCGGGCGGCGGGCGTGCCCACCCGGCTCACCGTCGGCCCGTGGACGCACGGCAGCCCCGGCCTGCTGGCGGAGTCGCTGCGGGAGGGGCTGGGCTGGCTCGACGCCCACCTGCACGGCCGACCCGCGCCGCCGCGCGCCCCGGTGCGGGTGCACGTCGGCGGGGACGGCGGGGGCTGGCGTGACCTCCCCGACTGGCCGCCGCCGGCCACCGTGACCCCGTGGCACCTGCACGCCGGGGGCCGGCTCGCCCCGCAGCCACCGGCCGAATCGGCCCCGGACACCATCCGGTACGACCCCACCGACCCCACCCCGTCGCTGGGCGGTCCGCTGCTGGTCGCCCAGCGGGCCGGCCCGGTCGACAACCGTTCCGTCGAGGCCCGCCCCGACGTGCTGGTCTACACCAGTGCGGTGTTGACCGACCCGGTCGAGGTGGTCGGCCCGGTCCACGCGGAGATCCACGTCCGCAGCGAACTGTCGTACCTGGACGTCTTCGTGCGGCTCTGCGACGTGGACCGGCGCGGCCGGTCCTGGAACGTCGCCGACGGTCTGGTCCGGGTGGCCCCCGGCCGGTTCCCGGTCGACCCGGACGGGGTGACCCGGGTGCCGGTGGCACTGTGGCCGGTGGCGCACCGCTTCGCCGTGGGGCACCGGCTGCGGGTGCAGGTCTCAGGCGGTGCCCATCCCCGCTACGCGCGCAATCCCGGCACCGGCGAACCACTCGGGACGGCCATCACGCTCCGCGCAGGGCTGCGGCAGATCCTGCATGATCCATCGCATCCGTCGCGGCTGGTGCTGCCCACGGTCCCAGTCAACTCCCAGCTTCGACCTATCTGAAGACAATCCCTCTGAACTGGGCTTTTCTGGCAACTGTGGATATCGTCTCTCGCAACGCCCGATGACGTGCACCAGCGGTCGGGTCCGCTCTCCCAGCGGGCACTGCCTACGCGGAGTAGCGACGTTTCCGGCCCTGGCCTGGTGCTGAAGCAGTCGGCGCCCTGGTTCCGACTGCGGAGAGGGGGACGTCATGACGACGGCTCCGGCCAATCTGCTGGCGGTCCGCCGGCTCCTGCTCGACACCATCAAGAGCCTCGACCCGGCGGCGGTGGGGATCGTCGGCGATCCGGCCCACCGGGGCGGCTACCACACCGGCTCGGACCGGGTGGTCGCCAACGACTACTCCGTGGTGGAGTCACCCCGGGACTCCGCCGGCCTCACCCTCTATGCCTCAGGGTTGGACGTGGGCACGTTCAGCGTGCGGTCCGGGGGCGCGACCCACGACCTGCGGACGTTCTCCGAGTGGTGTGTCGCCCAGTGCCGGGCGAACACGGCGGACAGCCGCGACCTGCGGGAGATCATCTATTCGCCCGACGGCAAGGTCGTGCGGCGCTGGGACCGGCTCGGCAAGCGCAGCTCCGGCGACGACTCGCACCTGTGGCACACCCACTTCAGTTTCTTCCGCGACTCGACCAAGGCCGGACGGGACCAGACCTCGCTGTTCCGGCGCTACCTGACCGGCATCGGACTACTGGAAGGACCCGACATGACACCCGAAGAGCACGCCTGGCTGGAGACCGTCCACAAGAACCTGACCGTCCTGGACGGCCGGAACCCGGTGGGTCAGATCTACACCCGGATGGCGATGGGTGAGGACCACACCAACCCCGACTTCGTCGTCCCGCACCCGAGCCTGAAGTCGCTCGGCGCGCAGGTGGCCTCGCTGCAGACCGCACTGACCGCGCTGGCCACCAAGGACTTCACCGACGAGCAAGCCATCATCACCGGCGTCCTGACCGGGCTCACCCCGGAGAAGATCGCCGCCGCCATCCCGCCCACCATCGCCAAGCAGGTCGCCGACGAGTTGGCCAAGCGGCTGGTCGCCTGACCCCCGACCCCGTGGGTACCCCGTCCGCCACGCCTCCTGTGACGGGGTACCCACGGTTGGCGACGGGCGGCCGGGGGTCACTCCCGTGCCCTGGCCCAGGTGAGGAAGCGGTCCGTCAACTCGTCGCGCCGGTCGGGGTGGAGCTGGGTGAGCTGCCGCTCGGCCTCGGTCATCAACGTGGCGAGATAGACGAGCAGGCCGGTCCGGTTGCCCCGGTACTCCACCAGCAGGCCCAGCCGGGCCGGCTGGCAGGGCCACTCCCCGCCGCAGTTGCGGCACCGCCAGAGCGGGCGCATGGCGACGTGGGGGATCACCCGACGGGCCGTCATCGGAGTCGCCACCCGGCGGCGCGGCTCCCCACCGTCGACGCCGGTCACCGGTGGGCCGCGCGCATCCGATGGGACGGCGTCCCGGCGCAGACCGGGTCGTCCGGGCCGGCAGCGACGTCGCGGGTTCTCCACCACCTGATCGGACCGGGCACGGCCTACCTCCTCGGAGACTGGAAGGGCCGCCCCCACGGGGGAGGGGGCGGCCCCGGCGGAGTCGGCCCGAGCCCTCGTCCGGCGTCGAGCAGGTCCGCATACGTGACAGTCTGCTGAGGTTGCCGTTACCGTCGGAAGGCATTCGCGTTGCACCGGAGCGGGCGTGCAGCGCCGACACCCTTCACGTACAGGAGTTGTGCAGATGGAACGTCTGCCCATGCTGGAACTGTTCGCCGGGGAGCTGCGCCGGCTGCGGACGAAGGCGGGACTGTCCCAGGAAGGGCTGGGTGACCTGGTCAACTACTCGGCCTCGCTGGTCGCCGCCGTCGAGCAGTGCCGTCGGCCGCCGCGCAAGGAGTTCGCCGAGCGCTGCGACACCGTGCTGGACACTGACGGCCTGCTGGCCCGGATCCGGGACGCCCAGATCCGGGAGAGCCTGCTGCCCTGGTTCCGCGAGTGGGTCACCATCGAGCAGGAGGCGACCGCACTCTGCTCGTTCCAGCCCTTGGTCGTGCCCGGTCTGTTCCAGACCGAGGATTACGCCCGTGCGTTGCACGAGGGGGCGAGTCAACTCATCGGCGATGAGATGGAGCAGCAGGTCGCGGCGCGACTGGCCCGGCAGGAGATCCTGACCCGAGCTAACCCTCCGCTGTTCGTGGCGGTGCTCGACCACACCGTGTTGGAACGCCCGGTCGGCGGACCGAAGGTGATGCGGGAGCAGCTTCTGCACCTGCGGGACGTCGGCAGCCGGCCGAGGGTGCACCTGCACCTGGTGCCGAAAGAGACTGGGGCCTACCCGGGGCTGAACGGTGCCTTCGTGATCGCCACGCCACCCGAGGGCGACGACATCGCCTACCTCGACAACCAGCTACAGGGGACCCTCATCGAGCGGACGGCGGACGTACAATCGCTGCGACGAAGCTGGGAGTCGGTGCGCGCAGAGGCACTGTCCCACAAGGCCACCGTAAAGCTGATCTCGGAGGCGGCAGATTCATGGACCTGACCGGCGCGATCTGGCACAAGAGCACCCGCAGCAGCGGCAACTCGGGTGACTGCGTGGAGGTGGCCGCCAACCTGCCCGGTGTCGTCGGCGTCCGCGACAGCAAGGATGAGGCGGGCCCGGTGCTCAGCTTCGCGCCGGCCGCCTGGCGGTCGTTCCTGGGCCTCGTCAAGCGGTCCTGACACCACCGCACCCCGCCCGGACGGCCGGTGGCGGCTTTCCCCGACGGGCGGCCCGTGACCGCTTCCTCGCCGGGCGGCCGTGACGGTTCCTCGCCGGGCGGCCCATGATCACTGCTTCCCTCGGCCGGGGGGCCGTGACCGCCCTCCCCGCCCTCGCCCGAACGCGTGATGTCTTCCTGCCGGACGGACGGGACCGTGCCTCCCCGCCCCGACGGCGGAGTTCGCTCGGTCCGGCGGAACGGCGGGCAGGATGCGCCGCAATGGTGCCCAGGTAGCGGTGTCACGGCGGGCGGGATAGCGCTACAACGGCCCCCTTGAGTCGATCATGGTCGTGCCGGGCCGTACCGGTGCCGTCACCGGGTGATGGTGGTCGACAGCGCTCGGTGGCGGCGGCCGAAGCCGCCGCCACCGGCACGGACCTACAGCGGGCGGACGTTCTCCGCCTGCGGGCCCTTCTGCCCCTGGGTCACATCGAACTCGACCTTCTGGGCCTCCTGCAGTTCCCGGTATCCGCTACTGGCGATCGCCGAGTAGTGGACGAAGACGTCGGGGCCGCCGCCGTCCTGCTCGATGAAGCCGAAGCCCTTTTCCGAGTTGAACCACTTGACCGTGCCGGTTGCCATGCATCTCTCCCTGTTTACAACGGGTGATCCCGCCGCTGCGGCGGATGATCGCCCTGTACTGCCCCGACAGTAACCGGCCGATCCGGTTTTTGCCGGCTGAAGTGCCGCAGGAAGTTGCGGGGAAACTCGCGGGTCAGCCCGGAATACCACTCTTCGGGCGGTCCGGTCCGGGACACTCGACCGGTGAACGGACCGAGCACCGCCGCGTTGGCCGAGCTGGAGCGGGAGATCGACGCACCGGGGGACGGGCTGGACCGGCTCCGGCTGGTGCCGACGCCGTTCGTGCCCGAGGTGCGGCTGCACCTCGCCGAGGACGCGATCGTCTGGTGGGCACGAATGGAGGCGGCGGCCGGCCGTGCCCTGCCGCCACCGTTCTGGGCCTCGGCCTGGGCCGGTGGTCAGGCGCTCGCCCGTCACCTGCTCGATCACCCCGACCTGGTCGCCGGTCGCCGGGTGCTCGACCTGGCCGCCGGCTCCGGACTGGTCGCCATCGCCGCCGCGCTCGGCGGTGCCACCCAGGTCGTCGCCAACGACGTGGACCCGTACGCGGTGGCGGCGGTGACCGTCAACGCGCGGGCCAACCGGGTACGGGTGCAGGCCCGTTCCGGTGACCTGCTCGACGACGACGGCACCCAGGCCGAGCTGCTGGTCGCCGGGGACGTCCTCTACGACCGGGAACTGGCCGAGCGGGTGCTGCCCTACCTGCGACGGGCCGCCCAGGGTGGGACGCAGGTGCTGGTCGGTGACCCGGACCGGGGCCACCTGCCGTGGGACGTGCTGGAGGTGGTGGCCAGCTATCCGGTGCCCACCACCGAGCCGTCCGTCGACTCCCCGGTCCGCCGGGTGCAGGTGCTGCGTCCCCGGTGAACCCCGCAGGCCAACCAGGGCACCCCGAGAAAATTCGGGGAGTGATCAGGGTCGCGACCCGATGCGCCGGAGCACCCCCGAGCCGTAGCGTCGGCTCGTGCTCGACGAACTGGCCCGACTCGGTGACCTGCCCACCGCTCTGCTGATGGCGGCGCTCGGGCTGGTGATGCTCGCCGACGCCGTACCGCTGCTCGGTGTGCTCGTCCCCGGCGACGTGGCGATCCTCGCGGCGGTGGGGGTGGGTCGGCCCCTCGCCGGTGTCGCGACCATGGTGGCGGTGGTCGTCGGCTGCCTCGCCGGCTGGTCGCTGAGCTTCCTCGCCGGGCGGATCTACGGGGAGCGGCTGCGGCACAGCCGGGTCGGTGGCTGGATCGGCGAGGGGCGCTGGTCGGCCGCCGAGCAACTGCTGCGCTCCGGTGGCGGGCGGATGGTGCTTGTCGCACCCTTCCTGCCGGTGTTCAACACGCTGCTGCCGCTGGCCGCCGGGGGCCTGCGGATGTCGTACCGCCGGTTCGTCACGTGTGCCGCGCTCGGCGCGGCGGCGTGGGCCGGTCTCTATCTGGCGCTGGGGGTGGCGTCACGGGCCTTGGCCGGGCTGCTGCCCGGCGATCCGCTGCTGGTCACCATGGGGGTGGGCCTGGTGCTGGCCGGTCTGGTGCTGCTGGGCACCCGACGTCGGCTACGGACGGTGACCGCCCTCGGTCAGGCCGGCTGACCGCTGCCGACCCGGTGACCGGCATCCGCCCCGGTGACCGGCGTTCGCCCGGTCACCGGGTGTGAGCCCGCCACCGGGTGCCCCGGGTCACCAGCCGCGCGCCCGCCACTGCGGCAGCGACGCCCGCTCCGCCCCGAGGGTGCTGTCGGCACCGTGCCCCGGATAGAACCAGGTGTCGTCGGGCAGCCGGTCGAACAGCTTGTGCTCGACGTCGTCGATGAGCTGGCCGAACCGCTGCGGGTCCCGGTCGGTGTTGCCGACCCCGCCGGGAAACAGCGAATCCCCGGTGAAAAGGTGCGGGGTGCCGGCCGGGTCGCGGTAGAGCAGCGCGATCGACCCCGGGGTGTGCCCCTTGACGTGGATCACCTCCAACGTCTGCTCGCCCACCGTCACGGTGTCGCCGTCGGTCAGGGCCTGCGCCGCGATCGGCAGCCCCTCGGCGTCGTCGGCGTGCACCAGGGCCTGGGCGCCGGTGGTGGCGACGACCTCCTCCAACGCCACCCAGTGGTCCATGTGCCGGTGGGTGGTGACCACCGAGGTCAGGCCGGCGTCGCCGATCAGGTCGAGCAGCCGTGGTGCCTCGTTCGCGGCGTCGATCAGGACCTGCGCCCCGGTGTCGCGGCAGCGCAGCAGGTAGGCGTTGTTGTCCATCGGGCCGACCGACAGCTTGCTGACGGTGAGTCGGTCCAGTTCCCGGACGGCGGGCGGGCCGCCGTGGGTGACGTCTCCGGTGTAGCTCATGGGCGGTCTATATCCATTCGGGTGGGGTCGGGAGGGGACCGTCCGGGGTGACGGTCAACACGTCGCCGCTGCTGCGGCCGATCAACCAGGCGACCAGTTCGGCGGCGGGGCCGGCGACCTGCGGGGCGTCCTGCGGGTCGCCCACCACCAGCTCCGGCCGGTTACCGTCGGCGGGCCGTAGCACCAGCGCCGGGGCGTCCGGCCGCTCGGCGAGCCCGCCGGCCACCTCGTGCAGCAGGTGCTGGGCGAACGCGGCCGGCCAGTCCGCCGGCCGGTAGCCGGTGCCCAGGTCGACGTGGTGCACCTCCAGCTCGCGCCACCGGCCCCAGAGCACCAGGGCGACCGGCCACGGGCCGCGTCGGGTCTGCACGGTGCCCTGCCACGCGTGCGCCGGCATCGCGGCCACCGCCTCGGTGAACCGGTCGGTGCTGCGACGCAGGTCGGCCAGCAGTTCGGCGGGCGGCCGGTCGGCACCGGCGGCGATGTCGGCGTCCCGCGCGGCGTCGCTGGCGTACATCGGGATGTTCTGCCCGGTTCGGGCGGAGGTGAGCAGGTTGACGAACCCGTCGGCGTTGCGGGCCAGGTGGGTCAGCACGTGGCCCCGGGTCCAGCCGGGCAGCAGGCTGGCAGCCGCGACGGCCGCCGCGTCGAGCCCGGCCGTGGTGTCCAGCAGACGGGCGGCGGCGTCGGTCACCGCACCGGTCAACAGCAGTGGATCCGTGGTCACGCCACGACCCTAACGGTCCGGGGAGCGTTGCGCCGCCGGGGAATTCGCTTTCGGCGCGTCGGTGCGACGCCTACCGTCGGCTACGACGCGGTACCGGGACGACGGACGGGGTGGTGATCATGCCGGTAGCAGGACGCGTGTTCGGCCACGACCAGCCCCGACCCCGGTGAGGATGACATGACCATCGATCTGACCGCTCTCGGCCTGGACGCCGAGCGGGCGGCGTACGCGCGACGGCGGCCGGACCGCCGGCCCGGCCGGGTGGCCCGGGTCGACCGGGGGGTGTGCACCGTGCTCGCCGCGGACGGACCGGTCCGGGCCAGTCTGGGCCCGGCGGTGCTGGCCGCCGCCGCCCGTGACCTGACCGCGTTGCCGTGCGCCGGTGACTGGGTGCTGCTGGCCCGCTGGCCGGACGGCCCGGTGACCGTCGACGCGGTGCTGCCCCGACGGACCGCGCTGATCCGCCGGACCGCCGGCAAGGACGCCAGCGGTCAGGTGCTCGCCGCCAACCTCGACGCCGCGGCGGTGGTCGAGCCGGTGCACCCGGAGCCGGACGCCGCCCGGATCGAACGGCTGCTCGCGCTGGCCCACGAGTCGGGGGCCACCCCGCTGGTGGTGCTCACCAAGGTCGACCTGGCCGCCGACCCGCAGGCGGTGGCCCGGCAACTCGCCGCGGTGGCCCCCGGGGTGCCGGTGCTGCCGGTCAGCGCCGAGCAGGGCACCGGCCTGGCACCGCTGCGTCCGCTGGTCGCCCCGGGGCGCACGCTGGCCCTGCTCGGCCCGTCCGGAGCGGGCAAGTCCAGCCTGGTCAACGCCCTGGTCGGGGCGGACGTCATGCCGACCCAGGCGATCCGACGCGTCGACGGCAAGGGTCGGCACACCACCACCTGGCGGGCGCTGGTCCCGGTGCCCGGTGGCGGGGCGGTGCTGGACACCCCCGGGGTCCGGGCGGTCGGCCTGCTCGACGGGCACGCCGGCCTGGACCGGGCGTTCACCGACATCGCCGAGCTGGCCACCGGCTGCCGGTACGCCGACTGCGGGCACACCGCCGAGCCGGCCTGCGCGGTGCGGGAGGCGCTGGAGAACGGGGAACTGTCGCCCCGGCGCTGGGAGAGCTGGCGTCGGCTCCAGCGAGAGGTGGCCTACGAGGGTGGCCGTCGGCAGAGCCGGCTGGCCGCCGAGCGGCGGGGCGGTTGGCGAGGGGGTCGACGCCGGCCGGCCCGGCCGACCACGCCACCGTTGCCGGGCGGCTTCTGACCGGTGCCCGGCCCGGCCGACAGCGGTCGGGTCGGTCACCGGGTCGGTGTGCCGCCGCGGTGCCGGTCCGAGCTGTGGCGCGGGCCGGGCGGTGGCTGACCTGACCGGTGTGAGCTGGGGGAATGTGGGTGTGCACGAAGTTGTCGTACCCCGGGGCTAAAGTTGCCGGGGCGTTCCTTCGCGCCCGTGAAACTGCTCAACTCACTCCGCAAACCGCTCAGATCACCCTCGTAGCGGACAGATCCGCCTCACATTCTTCTTTCGGGAGCACCCGCACCGTGGCCGACCGTCTGATCATCCGTGGCGCGCGCGAGCACAACCTGCGTGACGTCAGTCTCGACCTGCCCCGGGACGCGCTGATCGTCTTCACCGGGCTGTCCGGCTCCGGCAAGTCGAGCCTGGCCTTCGACACCATCTTCGCCGAGGGGCAGCGCCGCTACGTCGAGTCGTTGTCGTCGTACGCGCGGCAGTTCCTCGGCCAGATGGACAAGCCCGACGTCGACTTCATCGAAGGGCTGAGCCCGGCCGTCTCCATCGACCAGAAGTCCACCTCGCGCAACCCGCGCTCCACCGTCGGCACCATCACCGAGGTCTACGACTACCTGCGGCTGCTCTTCGCCCGCATCGGTGAGCCGCACTGCCCGGTCTGCGGCGAGCGGATCTCCCGGCAGAGCCCCCAGCAGATCGTCGACCGGGTGTTGACGATGGCCGAGGGGACCAGGTTCATGGTGCTCGCCCCGGTGGTCCGGGGTCGCAAGGGCGAGTACGTCGACCTCTTCGCCGAACTCCAGGCCAAGGGCTACGCCCGGGCCCGGGTCGACGGGGTGGTGCACCCGCTGACCGAGCCGCCCAAGCTCAAGAAGCAGGAGAAGCACACCATCGAGGTGGTGATCGACCGGCTCAGCGTCAAGGCGGGCGCCAAGCAGCGGCTGACCGACTCGGTGGAGGCCGCGCTCGGCCTCTCCGACGGCCTGGTGCTGCTCGACTTCGTCGACCTGGCCGAGGACGACCCGGCCCGGGAACGTCGCTACTCCGAGCACCTGGCCTGCCCCAACGACCACCCGTTGGCGATCGAGGACCTGGAACCCCGGGTCTTCTCGTTCAACGCGCCCTACGGGGCCTGCCCGGAGTGCACCGGCCTGGGCACCAAGAAGGAGGTCGACCCGGAGCTGGTCGTCCCCGACCCGGAGCGCACCCTGCGCGAGGGCGCGCTGCAACCCTGGGCGACCGGGCACAACCTGGAATACTTCCTGCGCCTGCTGGAGGCGCTCGGCGAGAGCCAGCACTTCGACGTCGACACCCCGTGGCGGGCGCTGCCGGCGCGGGCGCAAAAGACCATCCTGCACGGCTCCGACGACCAGGTGCACGTCCGCTACCGCAACAAGTTCGGCCGGGAGCGGTCCTACTACACCGGCTTCGAGGGCGTGGTGCAGTGGATCGAGCGGCGGCACACCGACACCGAGAGCGAGTGGTCGCGGGACAAGTACGAGGGCTACATGCGCGACGTGCCCTGCGCGGCCTGCGGCGGCACCCGGCTCAAGCCCGAGGTGCTGGCGGTCACCATCGCCGGCAAGAGCATCGCCGAGGTGTGCAACCTGTCGGTGGGCGAGGCGGCCGAGCTGCTCGCCGGCATCGCGCTGACCGACCGGCAGAAGATGATCGCCGAGCGGGTGCTCAAGGAGATCAACGCCCGGCTGCGGTTCCTGCTCGACGTCGGCCTGGACTACCTCTCGCTGGACCGGGCGGCCGGCACCCTGTCCGGTGGCGAGGCGCAGCGCATCCGGCTCGCCACCCAGATCGGCTCCGGCCTGGTCGGCGTGCTCTACGTGCTCGACGAGCCGTCGATCGGCCTGCACCAGCGGGACAACCACCGGCTGATCGAGACCCTGCTGCGGCTGCGCGGCCTGGGCAACACGCTGATCGTGGTCGAGCACGACGAGGACACCATCCGGGTCGCCGACTGGATCGTCGACATCGGGCCCGGCGCGGGGGAGCACGGCGGCCGGATCGTGCACAGCGGCTCGGTGCCGGAGCTGCTGGACAATCCCGAGTCGGTGACCGGGGCGTACCTGTCGGGCCGGCGGGAGATCCCGACACCGCAGCAGCGTCGACCGCAGACGCCGGAGCGGGAGCTGGTGGTGCACGGGGCGCGCGAGCACAACCTGCGCAACCTGACCGTGCCGTTCCCGCTGGGGCAGCTCATCGCGGTCACCGGGGTCTCCGGCTCGGGCAAGTCGACGCTGGTCAACGACATTCTCTATGCGGTGCTGGCCAACCAGATCAACGGCGCGCGGCTGGTGCCGGGCCGGCACACCCGGGTCTCCGGGCTGGAGCACGTCGACAAGGTGGTCGGCGTCGACCAGTCACCGATCGGCCGTACCCCGCGCTCCAACCCGGCGACCTACACCGGGGTCTGGGACCACGTCCGCAAGCTGTTCGCCGAGACCACCGAGGCCAAGGTCCGGGGGTACGGCCCCGGCCGGTTCTCGTTCAACGTCAAGGGTGGCCGCTGCGAGGCGTGCTCCGGCGACGGCACGATCAAGATCGAGATGAACTTCCTGCCGGACGTCTACGTCCCGTGCGAGGTCTGCAAGGGCGCCCGGTACAACCGGGAGACCCTGGAGGTGCACTACAAGGGCAAGACCGTCTCCGACGTGCTGGAGATGCCGATCGAGGAGGCGGCCGAGTTCTTCTCCGCCATCCCCGCCATCCACCGGCACCTGCGCACGCTCAACGACGTGGGTCTGGGTTACGTCCGGCTGGGTCAGCCCGCGCCGACGCTGTCCGGCGGTGAGGCGCAGCGGGTCAAGCTGGCCTCCGAGTTGCAGAAGCGTTCCACCGGTCGCACGGTCTACGTGCTCGACGAGCCCACCACCGGCCTGCACTTCGAGGACATCCGCAAGCTGCTGATGGTGCTGGAGGGCCTGGTCGACAAGGGCAACACGGTGATCACCATCGAGCACAACCTCGACGTGATCAAGACGGCCGACTGGCTGATCGACATGGGCCCGGAGGGCGGTCACCGGGGCGGCACGGTGCTCGCCACCGGTACCCCGGAGGAGGTCGCCGAGGTCGCCGAGAGCCACACCGGCCAGTTCCTGCGCTCGGTGCTCAAGCTCGACGGCCAGGCCCGGGGGGCGAAGGCGGCGGTGACCCGGGCGTCCCGGGCCAACGGCGCGACGCCGAAGGCGCGTACCCGCAAGGTGCCCGCCGCAGCCCGCTGACCCGGCGGGTCGACGACCGGCCCCGCCCCGGGGTCCGGCGCGGACATTCCCGGGCGGGTGGGGTGAACCGTCGGGCACAGTGGTGCGTGTGCTCCAGTGAGGCCGCGATGGTCGACGACCTGCGGCGGCAGTCGAGAGGAAGGCCGGAGATGAACGACGATCAGGTGCTGACCGGGCCCGGTACGCAGACCCGACGCGCCCTGCTGGCCGGGGCCGGTGCGGTGGGGGCCTCGGTTCTCCTGACCGCCTGCGGCGACGACTCCGGTGACGAACCGGCCACCCCGGCCACCGGTGGGCCGGCCGCGACCTCCGGCGGGTCCGGTGCCGCCGCGATCGCCAAGACCGCCGACATCCCGGTCGGCGGCGGCCAGGTCTACGCCGCGCAGGGCGTGGTGATCACCCAGCCGACGGAGGGGCAGTTCAAGGGTTTCGACCCGATCTGCACCCACCAGGGCTGCCCGGTGTCGAACGTCGACGGCGGGACGATCAACTGCACCTGCCACAACAGCAAGTTCGCCATCACCGACGGCGCGGTCAAGCAGGGGCCGGCGACCCAGCCGCTCGCCGCCAAGGAACTCAAGATCGACGGCGACCAGATCTCGCTGGCCTGACCGACACCGGCCGGCCCGGAGGACGTCCTCCGGGCCGGCCGGTCGGGTTCACTGCGGGTAGACCGCCATCTCCCAGATCGAGTAGCCGTACGTGGTGGCCCGGGTCACCCCGTGCATCCGGACGTAGCGGGCGCTCGTCGTGGGGAAGGCCGCCACGTCGGTGCCGCCGTCGCCGGCCGTGGTCGACCAGACCGTACGCCAGGTCGACCCGTCGTTGGACACCTCGATCCGGTACGACCGGGCGTACGCCGACTCCCAGGCCAGCGTCACCCGACCCACCTGGCGGGCCGACCCGAGGTCCACGGTCAGCCACTGGTCGTCCGCCCAGCTGCTCGCCCAGCGGGTGCCGAGGTCGGAGTCGACGGCCTTGGCCGCCCCGAAGAACAGCTCACTGCCGGACGCGCTGACCGGCCGGCCGGCGGCCAGGTTGGTCAGGTCGTCGCCCCGGCGGGACGGGAACGACACCACCTGCTGGAAGGTGGGCCGGTTCTGCCAGGCGGTGGTGGCGTGCTTGATCCCGCCCAGCGGCGACTGGATGATCGCGTCCGCGCACCACTGGTCACCGGCGGCGCAGCTCGCGTCGCCGGGATAGGTCTGGGCGGCCGGGGTGGCCGCCGCCGTGCGTAGCGTGTCCAGCAGCACCTGCCGGCAGCCGGCCAGGTTCCCGGCCCCGCAGTAGCTCCGGCCCAGCCCGCCGCGCACCGGGTCGCCGAGCACCGCGCGCAGGTCCTTGTCGACGTAGCCCCACCAGCCGTACTGGAAGGACGAGCCCTTGTGCGACTGGGCCTCGTTGGCCGAGGTCGGCAGGTTGGACTTGTCGCCCTGCTGGTACCCGGAGGGGGACTCGTTGATCTGGATCGCGTTGATCAACGACTGGTAGAGGTCCGGGCCCAGCTGGTCGCGGAACATCCCCCGGACCAGCAGCGGCCACCAGGCGTCGAAGGTGCGGATCGCGTCGGCGTGCCGGTAGACCTTCGACCCCTTCGCGGTCTCCACCCGCAGCGCGCCGTCCTGCCGCCACGCCTTGAGCCGGCTGATCTCGGTGGCCAGCGCGGCGTCGGCGACGGGCTGGCTCTCCAGCACCCGGATCAGCTCGTCGAGCACCTCGGCCCCGCGCAGGTCGGTCACGCCGGCCTGCTCGACCAGCGCGGTCAGCGAGCCCCGGTCGAACTTCCGGCCGGCCTGAAGGCCCGCCTTGAGCGGGCGGTCCAGCAGGTCGGCCCGGTGCACCGCGCCGAAGCTGTAGTTGCCGTCCGCGCCGCCGAAGTCCTTGGCCTGCTTGTTGTTCCAGCTGACGTAGTAGTCCTGGTTGACCGACCGGGGGTGGGCGGCCAGCGGGGCGTAGTTGGCGGTGTTCGTCGCCGGGTCGAAGCCCTGCCACTCGTAGGCCGGCTCGGCCTTCATCGGCAGGTTCGGGTTGGACCCGGCGGCCCGCACCGGGTTCAGCCCGGAGTTGAAGTACGCCGACTCGGTGGAGTTGACGTAGAACCAGTTGAACGCGTACTCGACGTTGTTGGCCGAGGCGACGAAGGCGTCCGCCGAGCCCATCTCGGCCGGGTCGTTGAACATCTGGAAGCCGATCGCCGAGTCGGCCTCGTGCCGGTAGGTGGAGCGGAGCTGGGTGAACGCGTGCGGTTTGCCGCCCACCGTGCCCCGCCAGGACACCAGGCCGAGCTTCGTGCGCCAGGCCACGAGCTTGTACGACCCCTTGGCGGTGCCGTCGGCGAGGGTCGGCGTCCACTTGTTGACGTGCGCGAGCTGCTCCATCGCCACGCACTGCCCCCGGTAGAGGTAGTGGTCGGCGGCGAGGGTGGGGGCGCTGCCGTCGGTGGTGCACAGCGGCACCGCGTAGCTGTCGGTGATGTCGTGGATCGACGAGGTGGCGCTCCACGCGTAGTCCTGCCCCCGGCCGAGCAGCACGTAGAGGTTGAGACCGGCGAACGCCGCGCCCCGGGCACTGATCCCCGGGCCCTGCAACTCCTGCACCATCAGCAGTTGCGGGGAGAAGTAGCCGGTCTGCGGGCCGAAGACCGCGACCGGGTGTCCGGTGGCCGAGTTCCCGGCCGAGACCACCGCCGCGTTGGACATGCCCCGGTGCGCCGGGCTGATGGTCAGCCCGGACAGCGCGGCGGCCAGCTCACCGGACGCGCTGGTGCCGGGGGCACGGGCCGGGGCGGCGGTGCTGCCGGCGGAGCCGGTCGGGTCGGTGAAGATCGGCTCGACCCGGGCCGAGCCGGCGTCGGGCAGTGCCACGCTCGCCGCGTCCGGGGAGGCGTCGCCGTACGGGAAGCTCTGCCCGTCGTGCAGGGTCAGCACGGTCTCCGGGTCGTTCTGGTTGCGGAACGCCGTCCACACCCTGTCGCCCTCGGTGGCGCCGTACTTGGCGCGGGCGGCGATGCGGACCAGCGCGGACTGCATCTCGGTGCCGCCCCCGCCGCCGAACAGGCCGCCCACCACGCCGGCGATGGCGATCAGGTCGGTGAGCTGGAACGGCTCCGGGCCGCCGGCGTTGGTGACCGCGTCCAGGTGGCCGGTGAGCACGTACTCGCCGGGGCAGTTGCGGGCGCCCATGCAGACGCCGATGTAGGCGTTGATGCCGGCGATGTACTCCTGCACGTCGGCGTAGAGCTGCTGGCCGCGCGGACCCTTCGTGCGCAGCGCCTCGACCTGCGCCTGGAGGTCCGCCTCGGTGTACGGCGAGTTGCGCCAGACGCTCTGCTCCAGGGCCCGGTTGCCGGGGGCGCCCCCGGCGAACGAGGTGAGGGTGCCCCGGCCGACGTGCCGTAGCAGGTCCATGGTGAACAGTCGGTCCTCGGCCCCGGCGTAGCCCGCGCCGTACATGGTGCCGCCCCGGGTGGTGCCGGTGACGTGCGGGACGCCTGTCGCCTTGTCCCGCAGGATGCGCACGTCGGAGCGGGGCGAGTAGTCGCGTTCGACCTGCCCCTGCGGCACTCCGAAGGAGGCGTCGTTGAAGAACGAGCCGATCTGTTCCTCGCGCAGCCCGGCGTAGCCGTAGACCAGGTCGGCGTAGCGGTCGAGCTGGTCGGCGGAGTGCCGGGGCAGGGTGCCGAGGGTCTGGTTGCCCAGCACCTCGACGAGGGTGGCGTTGCCGTTCTGGCCGGGTGGCAGGATGTCGCCGCACTCGCCGAGGCAGTAGTCCTCGGGGCTGAACGCGGCACGTGGCGCGGCGGCCTCGGCCGGGGCGGCGGGGGTCGCGGTGAGCAGGGCGGCGACGCTGATGCCGGCGGTCAGTCCGGCGAGCAGGCGGCGGACGGTGGGGGGACGGGGCATGGTGATCCTCCGATGAGGATGGGGATCTTTACGTGAATAACATTCGGTTACCGGATGGTAATCTCCGCTCGTCGATATCGGAAGACGTCCATCGAGCGGCTGCCGGATCTTTCCCCGGGAGTATCGAGCCGGTCGGCGCGCGTGGATAGCTTTCGATCCGGCACCCGGGCTGACGCCCGCCCCTCGCCCCACCCCGCCCGGCGCTCACCCGCCGGCCCTCCCGCCCGGACCGGTGCTCACCCGCCGGTCCCCCAACCCTGACCGGTGCTCACTGCCGGTCCCGCCCCCGACCGGCGGACACCCGCCGGTCCCGCCACTCCAGATTGGACCGTCGATGAAGGTCGTCCGTCTGCTCGCGTCCGCGACGCTGCTCGCGGCCGTGCTCACCCCGCCCGCGCCGGCCGCCGCGTCCCCGGGCACCGCCGCCGCCGCGCCCACCTCGGGGGCGTTCTCCGTGCTCACCTACAACGTCGCCGGGCTGCCCGACATCATCTCCAGCGGCGACCCGGCGACCAACACCCGGCCGATCGGCGAACGGCTCGGCGGGTACGACATCGTGCACGTCCAGGAGGACTTCAACTACCACGCCGACCTGTACGCCACCGACCAGCACCCGTACCGCACCCCGACCAGCGGGGGAGTGCCGTTCGGCAGCGGCCTCAACACGCTGTCGAACTACCCGTACAGCGACTTCGCCCGGGTGAAGTGGAACTCCTGCAACGGCACCGACTGCCTCACCCCGAAGGGCTTCACCGCCAGCCGCATCCGGCTCGCCGAGGGCGTCTTCGTCGACTTCTACAACGCCCACCCCAACGCCGGCACCACCGACGCCGACCTGGCCGCCCGCCGGTCCAACCTCAGCCAGCTCTCCGCGTACGTCGCCGCCAACTCGGCCGGCAACGCGGTGGTCCTGATGGGTGACCTGAACGTCCGCTACACCCGTACCGGAGACAACATCCGGGACCTGGTGGCGGCCAACGGCCTCACCGACGTCTGGGTGCAGCAGGAACGGGGCGGCCAGCCGCCGGCCGCCGGTGACCCCGCGCTGGTCTGCGACGAGGCCAACGTGACCGACTCCTGCGAGGTGGTCGACAAGATCCTCTACCGGGGCAACAAGCTGGTCAACCTCACCCTGAACCGCTACCACAACGAGCACGCCCGGTTCCTCACCCCGACCGGCGGGCCGCTGTCCGACCACTACCCGCACGCCGCCTGGTTCGACTGGACCCTCGCCCCGACGCTGCGGGCCAGCGATACCTGGGGCGGCCCGCACGGCACCGGCTTCACCGACGCCGACCGGGTCGGCCCGGCGGTGACCCGGGTCACCCTGCGCGGCGGCTCCCGGCTCGACGCCGTCGGCGTCGACCTCGCCGACGGCGGCCAGCTGCGCCACGGCGGCACCGGCGGGACCGAGACCGGCCTCACCCTGGCCCCCGGCGAGCGGATCACCCAGGTCACTCTGACCCAGGGCCAGAAGGACGGCCGGACCAGGATCTTCTCGGCCCGGCTCGGCACCGACCAGGGCCGCACCCTCAGCGCCGGTACGCCCACCTCGGCGACGGTCACCTTCACCGCGCCCCCGGGCGGTCGACTGGCCGGCTTCTTCGGCCGCAGCGGCACCGAGGTCGACCAGCTCGGTGTGATCTGGAGTGTCGGGGGCAACGGATAGTCTCGGTGCCGTGGCTGATCCCTCGACCTACCGCCCCGCGACCGGCACGATCCCCGAGTCCCCCGGGGTCTACCGGTTCCGCGACGGCACCGGCCGGGTGATCTACGTCGGCAAGGCCAAGAGTCTGCGCAGCAGGCTCAACTCCTACTTCGCCGACCCGTGGGGGCTGCACGAGCGCACCCGGCAGATGGTCACCACCGCCGAGTCGGTCGACTGGGTCACCGTGGGCACCGAGGTCGAGGCGCTCCAGCTCGAATACACCTGGATCAAGCAGTACGACCCCCGGTTCAACGTCCGGTACCGCGACGACAAGTCGTACCCGTACCTGGCGGTCACCCTCGACGAGGAATACCCGCGGCTGCAGGTCATGCGGGGCGCGAAGCGTAAGGGCGTGCGGTACTTCGGGCCGTACTCGCACGCCTGGGCGATCCGCGAGACGCTCGACCTGCTGCTGCGGGTCTTCCCCGCCCGCACCTGCTCCGCCGGGGTGTTCAAGCGGGCCGGGCAGGTGGGCCGGCCCTGCCTGCTCGGTTACATCGGCAAGTGCTCCGCGCCCTGCGTGGGCACCGTCTCCGCCGACGCGCACCGGGCCATCGTCGACAACTTCTGCGAGTTCATGGCCGGCCGTACCGACAGCATGGTGCGTCGCCTCGAACGCGAGATGACCGAGGCCAGCGAGCAGTTGGAGTTCGAGCGGGCGGCCCGGCTCCGCGACGACGTGGCCGCCCTGCGCCGGGCCATGGAGAAGCAGACCGTGGTGCTCGGCGACGGCACCGACGCCGACGTGGTCGCCTTCGCCGACGACCCCCTCGAAGCGTCCGTGCAGGTCTTCCACGTCCGCGACGGTCGGGTACGCGGCCAACGCGGCTGGGTGGTGGAAAAGACCGAGGAGCTGACCACCGGCGACCTGGTGCACCACTTCTGCACCCAGGTCTACGGCGGCGAGCAGGGCGAGGCGGACGTCCCCCGGGAGTTGCTCGTCCCCGAGCTGCCCGGTGACGCCGACGCGCTCGCCGACTGGCTCAGCGCCCGCCGGGGCAGCCGGGTGTCGCTGCGGGTGCCCCAGCGCGGCGACAAGAAGACCCTGCTGGAGACCGTGGGCCGCAACGCGAAGGACGCGCTGGCCCGGCACAAGCTCAAGCGGGCCGGCGACCTCACCACCCGGGGCAAGGCGCTCGACGAGATCAGCGAGGCGCTCGGCATGCGTACCTCGCCGCTGCGCATCGAGTGCTTCGACGTCTCCCAGATCCAGGGCACCGACGTGGTGGCCAGCATGGTCGTCTTCGAGGACGGGCTGCCCCGCAAGAGCGAATACCGCCGGTTCATCGTCCGGGGCGCCACCGACGACCTGTCGGCGATGTCCGAGGTGCTGCGCCGCCGCTTCGCCCGCTACCTCGACGCCCGCGCCGAGACCGGTGAGCTGGGCGAGGAGACCGCGTCCGACCCCGACCGCCCCGGCATCGACCCGACCACCGGCCGGCCACGCAAGTTCGCGTACCCGCCGCAGCTGGTGGTGGTCGACGGCGGTGCCCCGCAGGTGGCGGCGGCCGCCCAGGCGCTGGCCGAGCTGGGCATCGACGACGTGGCACTGTGTGGGCTGGCCAAGCGGCTGGAGGAGGTCTGGCTCCCCGACGACGACTACCCGGTCATCCTGCCGCGCACCTCCGAGGGGCTCTACCTGCTGCAACGCGCCCGGGACGAGGCGCACCGGTTCGCCATCACCTTCCACCGGCAGCGGCGCTCCAAGCGGATGACCGAATCAGCCCTGGACACCGTCCCCGGGCTGGGCGAGGTCCGCCGCAAGGCGTTGCTGCACCACTTCGGCTCGCTCAAGCGGCTCTCCGCCGCCACCGTGGAGGAGATCGTCGAGGTGCCCGGGGTGGGCCGGCGCACCGCCGAGGCGATCCTCGCCGCCCTCGACGGCGACCCGAAGACCACCGCCCCCACCCCGGCCGACTGACGGCGGTCAGGGCTGGTCGGCGAGGACGGTGAGGATGGACTCGCCGTACTTGGCCAGCTTGTTCTCGCCGACGCCGCTGATCCTCGACAGCTCGGCCAGCGAGGTGGGGGAGTCGGTGGCGATCTGCCGCAGCGTCGCGTCGTGGAAGATCACGTACGCGGGCACGCCCTGTTCCTTGGCGGCGGCTCCCCGCCAGGCGCGCAGCCGCTCGAACAGCGACCCGGCCGCCGGGGACAGCTCGGCGACCACGGTGGCCGCGCCGCGCGGCTTCGCCGAGCGGGCCGAGGCCACCTTCTCCGGCTCCCGGCGCATGGTGACCGTGCGGCGGCGGGCCAGCACGTCCGCGCTGGCCTCGGTGAGCGCCAGCGTGCCGTAGTCGCCCTCGACCGCCAGCAGCCCCTCGGCGAGCAGCTGCCGGACCACCCCGCGCCACTCCGCCTCGCGCAGCTCGGTGCCGATGCCGAAGGTGCTCAGCGCGTCGTGGCCGTACTGGCTGATCTTGTCGTTCTGCTTGCCGAGCAGGATGTCCACGCAGTGCCCGGCGCCGAAGCGCTGGTTGCGCTCCCGGTCGAGCCGGTAGACGGTGGACAGCAGCTTCTGCGCGGCCACCGTGCCGTCCCAGGTCTCCGGCGGGGTCAGGCAGGTGTCGCAGTTGCCGCAGTCGGCCGTGCCGGGCTGGCCGAAGTATTCGAGCAGCTGCACCCGTCGGCAGCGGACCGTCTCGCAGAGCGCCAGCATGGCGTCCAGGTGGGTGGCGAGGTTACGGCGGTGGGCCAGGTCGCCGTCGGACGTCTCGATCATCTTGCGTTGCTGCACCACGTCCTGGAGGCCGTAGGCGAGCCACGCCGTCGACGGCAGGCCGTCCCGGCCGGCCCGCCCGGTCTCCTGGTAGTAGCCCTCGACCGACTTGGGCAGGTCGAGGTGGGCCACGAAGCGGACGTCCGGCTTGTCGATGCCCATCCCGAAGGCGATCGTGGCGACCATGACCAGGCCGTCCTCGCGCAGGAAACGCTGCTGGTTGGTGGCGCGGGTGCCCGAGTCCAGGCCGGCGTGGTAGGGCAGCGCGGCGACCCCGTTGGCGACCAGGAACTCGGAAGTCTTGTCCACCGAGGCCCGGGACAGGCAGTAGACGATGCCGGCGTCGCCCGGGTGCTCGTCGCGCAGCAGGGCCAGCAACTGCTTGCGCGGCTCCTTCTTGGGCACGATCCGGTACTGGATGTTGGGCCGGTCGAAGCTGGCCACGAAGTGCTTCGCCTCGGTGAGCTGGAGCCGGGTGGCGATCTCGGCCCGGGTGGCGCTGGTGGCGGTCGCGGTCAGCGCGATCCGGGGCACCGTCGGCCACCGCTCGTGCAACATCGACAGGGCCAGGTAGTCGGGGCGGAAGTCGTGCCCCCACTGGGACACGCAGTGCGCCTCGTCGATGGCGAACAGGCCGATCCGGCCCCGGTCGAGCAGTTGCTGCACGCCCCGGGTGCCCAGCGCCTCGGGGGCCAGGTAGAGCAGATCCAGTTCCCCGGCGACGAAGGCCTGCTCGACCGTGCGCCGGGCCGCGTAGTCCTGCGTCGAGTTGAGGAAACCCGCGCGTACGCCGACCGCCGTCAGCGCGTCGACCTGGTCCTGCATGAGGGCGATCAGCGGGGAGACGACCACCGCGACGCCGTCGCGGACCAGCGCCGGGACCTGGTAACACAGTGACTTGCCGCCACCGGTGGGCATCAGCACCAGCGCGTCCCCACCGGCCACCACGTGATCGATGACTTCCTGCTGGAAGCCCCGGAAGGCGTCGTAGCCGAAGACCCGGCGGAGCACGTCGAGGGCGTCGGAGGCGCGCAACTCGGTGGGGGAGACCATCCGGGGAGTCTACGAGCCGGCCCCGACACCACCGTCCACGACGCCCCCGGACCCGCCCCGATCCGCCCCGCTTCCGGCGGCACCCTCGTCCTCAGCGGTGCCCCCGCCGGAGCCGGCGGGTGTCCGACCCGGCGGGCCCTCACCCGGTGCTGTCCCCGTCACCCCAGCAGAGGCCGCCGATGCCGGCGGCGCTGTGGAAGCCGAGACGCCGTGCGGTTGGATGGCCTGATGGCGGTACACATCGATATCGACGCACTCCGGGACGCGGCCGGGGTCGAGGTCTGCGCAGCGGCGGACAAGCTGACGGCCTCCGGCCAGCCGCCGGAGGTCCTCCCGGTCGACGGCGGAGCATCCGGGGTGGTCCACGAGGCGGGTCGGCCGCCGTACGAGGTCTGGGTGGGGGTCACGGCGGACGGCTTCACCGCCGAGTGCGACTGTGCCGCCGAGACCGACCTGTGTGCGCACGCGGTGGCCCTCACCGCCGCCGCCCTGGCCGAGGGCTTCGCGTGGTCGTCGACGGCCACCCCGCAGTTGGACCCGGCGGTCGACCCCCGGGTCGCGGAGCTGACCGTACTCGCGCGTGGGCTGCCCGCGCGCCGGCTGGCGGCGCTGGTCGCCGAGTGGGCGGCCACGGACCCGGTGTGGGAGGGCGCGCTACGGGCGCAGGCCGGCCAGCCCGCGCCCCGCACCGCCGTTGAACTGGACGGAGACTAGGACGATCGTGCCGCCACCGTCGCGGTGCGGAGGTGGTGACACTTCTCCCGTCGAGCGGTATGCCTGTCCGGCATAAATATGACGGACAGGCATACCGCTCCGCGCCAGGCAATGCTCCGGATGCCGGTCGAACGCCGAGCCGACCCCGCCGGGCGACCCGCCGTCGGGCGTGCCGGGATCGACGCCGCCCACCGGGATAGAGTCGTCGACTGACCCTGCGCGGTACGGGACCCATCGGGGCTCGCCGCCACGGAACCGGGAGTGGTGGAATGGGCGAGGCGCGGACAACCGGCGGGCACGTCGAGGGCGGCACGGCGGAGTCGGACACCACGCTGGTGGTGGTCACCGGCCTGTCCGGCGGTGGCCGCAGCACGGTGGCGCGCGCCCTGGAGAACGTCGGCTACTACGTGGTGGACAACCTGCCGCAGGCGCTGATGCTGGACATGGCCGAGCTGGCGATGAAGGCCGGCGGGGCGGCCCGGCGTACCGCGATGGTGCTGGACGTGCGGTCGCGGGCGTTCTCCACCGACCTGGCCGGGGCGATCCGGGAGCTGAAGGAGCGTGGTTTCTCGCCCCGGGTGGTCTTCGTCGACGCCGACGACGAGGTGCTGATCCGGCGGTTCGAGAGCGTGCGCCGGTCGCACCCGTTGCAGGGTGAGGGGCGGTTGGCCGACGGGATCGCCGTCGAGCGGGCCCTGCTGGAGGAGGCTCGCGACCAGGCCGATGTGATCATCGACACCAGCCACCTCAACGTCAACCAGCTCCGCCGTCGGGTCGAGGAGCTGTTCGGCGGGGAGGACGCCCGGCGGTTGCGGCTCACCGTGCTCTCGTTCGGCTTCAAGTACGGCCTGCCGCCGGACGCCGATTTCGTCCTCGACGCCCGGTTCCTGCCGAATCCGTACTGGGTGCCGGAGCTGCGGGAGCACACCGGTCGGGAGGCGGCGGTCAGCGCGTACGTGCTCGGCCAGGAGGGCGCGGACGCCTTCGTCGCCTCGTACGCCGAGCTGGTCAACGCCACCACCGCCGGTTTCGAGCGGGAGGGCAAGCGTTACCTGACGGTGGCCGTGGGCTGCACCGGCGGCAAGCACCGCAGCGTGGCGATCGCCGAGGAGCTGGCCGAGCGGCTGCGCCAGTCGGGGCTGGCCGCCAATGCGCAGCACCGGGACCTGGGGCGGGAGTGACGGTGCGGTCGGTGGTCGCCTTCGGCGGGGGGCACGGACTGTCCGCCTCGCTGCGGGCGCTGCGGCACTGCGCCGGGGAGTTGGACCTGGACATCACCGCCGTGGTCACCGTCGGCGACGACGGCGGCTCCAGCGGCCGGCTCCGGGCCGAACGCGGCGGCCTGCCCCCGGGCGACCTGCGGCAGGCACTGGTCGCGTTGGCCGGGGACCATCCGGCCACCCGACGTAGCGCCGGGCTGTTCCAGCACCGGTTCGCCGGTGCCACCCGGGACGGGCTGGCCGGTCACGCGGTGGGCAACCTGGTGCTCTGCGGCCTGATGGAGCAGCTCGGCGACCCGGTCGCCGCGCTGGCGCACGCCGGCGCGATGCTCGGCGCGGTCGGCCGGGTGCTGCCGATGTCCGCCCAGCCGGTGGACATCGAGGCCCGGGTCCGTGGCCTCGACCCGGCCCACCCCGACGAGGTACGCACGGTGCGCGGCCAGCACCAGGTGGCGGTGACCACCGGCACGGTGCAGGCGCTGCGGATCACCCCGGACGCCCCGGTGGCCTGCGCGGAGGCGGTGGCCGCGATCGGCGACGCCGACTGGTTGATCTTCGGACCGGGCAGCTGGTACACCAGCGTGCTGCCGCACCTGCTGGTGCCGGGGCTGGCCGAGGCGATCGTGACCAGCCCGGCCCGGCGGCTGGTCACCCTCAACCTGGCCGCCGAGAAGGAGACCCTGGGTCTCTCGGTGGCCGACCACCTGGCCGCCCTGCGTTGGTACCTTCCGCAGCTCACCGTCGACTACGTGGTGGCCGACTCCAAGGCGGTGGGTGACCCCGAACCGGTCGGGCGTGCGGCAGAATCGCTTGGTGCCCGGTTGGTCCTCGCCCCGGTCGCCGTCGACGACGGCACGCCCCGTCACGATCCGGCCGCCCTGGCTGCCGCACTGGTGCCTGTCCTGGGCGTCGATCGTTAAGCACGTACGTAATCACCGGCGACACGCCGGTACCGGTCCGTGAGGGGGCGCACAATGGCGATGACGGCTGCGGTCAAGGACGAGCTGAGCCGGGTCGACGTGCCCAAGCCCTGCTGCCGGCGGGCGGAGATGGCGGCGCTGCTGCGCTTCGCCGGTGGGCTGCACATCGTCTCCGGTCGGGTGGTGGTGGAGGCGGAGCTGGACACCGGGGCGGTGGCCCGCCGGCTACGCCGGGAGATCGCCGAGGTCTACGGCTATCCCAGCGAGATCCACGTGCTCGCCTCGGGTGGGCTGCGCAAGGGCAGCCACTTCATCGTCCGGGTGGTCAAGGACGGCGAGGCGCTGGCCCGGCAGACCGGCCTGCTCGACGTCCGGGGCCGGCCCGTACGCGGCCTGCCGCCGCACGTGGTGGCGGCGAACGTCTGCTGCGCGGTGGCGGCCTGGCGGGGCGCGTTCATGGCGCACGGCTCGTTGACCGAGCCGGGCCGCTCCAGTGCGTTGGAGATCACCTGCCCGGGGCCGGAGTCCGCGTTGGCCCTGGTGGGGGCGGCCCGTCGGATCGGCATCACCGCCAAGAACCGGGAGGTGCGCGGGGTGGACCGGGTGGTGGTCAAGGACGGTGACGCGATCGCCGCGCTACTCACCCGGGTCGGCGCGCACTCCAGCGTGTTGGCCTGGGAGGAGCGTCGGGTACGCCGGGAGGTGCGGGCCACGGCCAACCGGTTGGCGAACTTTGACGACGCCAACCTGCGCCGCTCGGCGCGGGCGGCGGTGGCCGCCGCCGCCCGGGTCACCCGGGCACTGGAGATCCTCGCCGACGACGCGCCGAACCATCTCACCTCGGCCGGTCAGCTGCGGCTGGAGCACCGGCAGGCGTCGCTGGAGGAGTTGGGCGCGCTGGCCGACCCGCCGTTGACCAAGGACGCGATCGCCGGGCGGATCCGCCGGCTGCTGGCGTTGGCCGACAAGCGGGCCCGTGACCTGGGCATCCCGGATACCGAAGCGGCAGTCACGCCGGACATGCTCGTGGTCTGATAGGACGGTGGGCCGCCATCCCGCGGGCGCGTGCGAGGCACGGGCCGGCGGGCGTGACGTGCCCCGGGTCGGGTGGGTGGGGCGTGCCGTGCCGTCGACCCGACGGGGTCACCACCCGCCGCAGCACGGCGGGGCACGCTCGGATAGGGTCGTCAGGTACGGCAAGGGGGCCGGCACAGGCACTCCTCGCCGTGCACGCCGCCTCAGGCGGTCAGGTCCTCCCAGACCGTGGCGGGGTGGCCGAGACGAATCGTCAACGGCCGGCTCACCGGCCGGCGCACACACCTCCGCCGGCCCGTTCTGACGTCGGCGGACCAGAACGCGAGGAGATGGGACCTGTGACCATCCGGGTTGGCATCAACGGCTTCGGCCGCATCGGCCGTAACTTCTTCCGGGCCGTGCTGGCGTCCGGCGCCGACATCGAGGTCGTCGCCGTGAACGACCTGACCGACAACGCGACGCTCGCCCACCTGCTCAAGTACGACAGCATCCTCGGTCGTCTGCCGTACGAGGTCAAGGCCACCGCCGACGAGATCACCGTCGGTGGCAAGACCATCAAGGCGTTCGCCGAGAAGGACCCGTCGAAGCTGGCGTGGGGCGACGCCGGGGCGGACGTCGTCATCGAGTCCACCGGTTTCTTCACCGACGGCACCAAGGCCAAGGCGCACATCGACGGCGGGGCCAAGAAGGTCATCATCTCCGCCCCGGCGAAGAACGAGGACGTCACGGTCGTCATGGGCGTGAACCACGACCAGTACGACCCGGCCAAGCACACCATCATCTCGAACGCGTCGTGCACCACGAACTGCCTGGCCCCGATGGCGAAGGTCCTCCAGGACACCTTCGGCATCGAGAAGGGCCTGATGACCACGATCCACGCGTACACCCAGGACCAGAACCTCCAGGACGCGCCGCACAAGGACCTGCGTCGGGCCCGTGCCGCCGCGCTGAACATCGTCCCCACCTCGACCGGTGCCGCCAAGGCGATCGGGCTGGTGCTGCCGGTGCTCAAGGGCAAGCTGGACGGTTACGCGCTGCGGGTGCCGATCCCGACCGGCTCGGCCACCGACCTGACCGTCGAGGTCGGCCGGGAGACCACCGTGGACGAGGTCAACGCCGCGATCAAGGCCGCCGCGGACGGCCCGCTCAAGGGCATCCTGGTCTACAACGAGGACCCGATCGTCTCGTCCGACATCGTCACCGACCCGGCGTCGTGCATCTTCGACGCGCCGCTGACCAAGGTCATCGGCAACCAGGTCAAGGTCGTCGGCTGGTACGACAACGAGTGGGGCTACTCCAACCGGCTCGTCGACCTGGTCAAGCTGGTGGGTTCCTCGCTGTGAGCATCCGCAACCTCGACGACCTGCTCGCCGAGGGGGTGTCAGGTCGGCGCGTGCTGGTGCGCGCCGACCTGAACGTCCCACTCGACAAGCAGACCGGGGAGATCACCGACGACGGCCGGATCCGGGCCGTCCTGCCCACCCTGGGCGCGCTCGTGCAGGCCGGGGCGAAGGTCGTGGTCTGCTCGCACCTGGGTCGCCCAAAGGGTGCCCCGGACCCGCAGTACAGCCTCCGCCCGGTTGCCGGGCGGCTCGGTGAGCTGCTCGACGCGCCTGTGCACTTCGCCACCGACACCGTCGGCGAGTCCGCCCGCAGCACCGTGGACGCGCTGGCCGACGGCCAGGTGGCCCTGCTGGAGAACCTCCGTTTCAACAAGGGGGAGACCAGCAAGGACGACACCGAGCGGGGGGCCTTCGCCGACCAGCTCGCCGCGTTCGGCGAGGCGTACGTGGACGACGCGTTCGGCGCGGTGCACCGCAAGCACGCCAGCGTCCACGACGTACCGGCCCGGCTGCCGCACGTCGCGGGCCGGCTGGTGCTGCGTGAGGTGGAGGTGCTGTCCCGGCTGGCCGGCGAGCCGGAGCGCCCGTACGTGGTGGTGCTCGGCGGTTCCAAGGTCTCCGACAAGCTGGCCGTGATCGAGGCGCTGCTGCCGAAGGTCGACCGGCTGCTCATCGGCGGCGGGATGTGCTTCACCTTCCTCAAGGCCCAGGGCCACGAGGTGGGCACCTCGCTGTTGGAGCAGGAGATGGTCGAGACCTGCGGCAACCTCCTGGCCCGCGCCGAGGGCAAGATCCTGCTCCCGGTCGACGTGGTGGCGGCCGACGCCTTCGCCCCGGACGCCGCGCACGACACGGTGCCCGCCGACGGCATCCCCAGCCACCGGCTCGGCCTGGACATCGGCCCGGAGACGGTGGCCGGTTTCACCGCCGCCCTGTCGCAGGCTAAGACGGTCTTCTGGAACGGCCCGATGGGCGTGTTCGAGATGCCGGCGTTCGCCAACGGCACCCGGGGTGTCGCCGAGGCGATCACCAAGACCGACGCGTTCACCGTGGTCGGTGGCGGTGACTCGGCGGCGGCCGTGCGGGCCCTCGGGCTGGACGAGTCGTCGTTCGGGCACATCTCCACGGGTGGCGGCGCCTCCCTGGAATACCTGGAGGGCAAGACCCTCCCCGGCATCGCGGCCCTGGAGAACTGATGGCGAGCGTCACCCGCCGGCCGCTGATGGCCGGCAACTGGAAGATGAACCTCAACCACCTCGAGGCCAACCTGCTGGTGCAGAAGCTGGCCGCGAGCCTCACCGAGCAGCAGCTCACCGCCGTCGAGACGGTGGTCCTGCCGCCCTTCACCGACCTGCGCACCGTGCAGACCGCGGTGGACGGCGACAAGCTGCTCATCGGCTACGGCGGGCAGGACCTCTCGCCGTACCAGTCCGGCGCGTACACCGGGGACATCTCCGGGGCGATGCTGGCCAAGCTGGGCTGCACCTACGTGGCGGTCGGGCACTCGGAGCGGCGGCAGTACCACTACGAGGACGACGCGATCGTCAACGCGAAGGTGGCCGCCGCGCTGGCCAACGGGCTCACCCCGATCCTCTGCATCGGTGAGGGCCTGGAGATCCGCGAGCAGCTGCGGCACGTGCCGCACTGCTGCGACCAGCTCGACGGCGCCCTGAAGGGGCTCACCGCCGAGCAGGTCACCAAGGTCGTGGTGGCCTACGAGCCGGTCTGGGCGATCGGCACCGGCAAGACGGCCACCCCCGAGGACGCCCAGGAGGTCTGCGGGGAGGTCCGCAAGCGGCTGGTCGAGACCTACGACCAGGGCACCGCGGACCAGGTCCGGATCCTCTACGGCGGCTCGGTGAAGTCGTCCAACGTCGCGTCGATCATGTCCCAGCCGGACGTGGACGGGGCGCTCGTGGGCGGGGCCAGCCTGGACGCCGAGGAGTTCGCGAAGATCTGCCGCTTCCCGGAGCACACGGGTCGCTGATCGCTCGCTATTCTTGACTCCGCCCGTCCACCGGTCGGTGCCGCCGTGCCCGATCTGTCCGGGCGAGGATCGTAACGAGAGGACTGACCCCAGCCATGCCGATCTGGTTCGCATACACGTTGATCGTGTTGCTGGTCATCACGAGCGTTCTGCTCACCATGCTCATTCTGCTGCACCGGGGTAAGGGCGGCGGGCTGTCGAGCATGTTCGGCGGCGGGGTCAGCTCCAGCCTGGCCGGCTCGTCGGTGGCCGAGAAGAACCTGGACCGCTACACCGTCCTGGTGAGCATCGTCTGGTTCGCCTGCATCATCGGGCTCGGCCTCTGGCTCCGGCTCCAGCTCAACAGCGGGTCCTGAGCGACACGATCAGGTCGTACAATCTGCGCGCGGTCCGTCACGGACCGCGCGCAGTTGTGTTTCTCCGCCACCGTCGCCCACCGCCCGCCTCAGGCGGTGGTCCCCTCCGACGACAGGAGCGAGTGTGCCCAGTGGCAACGTCATCCGCGGTTCCCGGATCGGTGGGGCGCCGGAGCGCCCCACCGAACGCTACGAGCCGGCCCCCCGTCGCGCGGTCACCTACTGGTGCCGCAACGACCACGCCACCGAGATCCGGTTGGCGTTGGACGCCGAGGAGCCGGCCGTCTGGGACTGTCCGCGCTGCGGCCTGCCCGCCGGCCAGGACGCCCAGAATCCGCCCGGACGTACCCGTCCCGAGCCCTACAAGACCCACCTGGCGTACGTGAAGGAGCGGCGTACCCCGGAGGAGGGGGAGGCGCTGCTGGCGGAGGCGTTGGCCGCGCTGCGCCGCCGACGCGGTCGGGAGTGACCGCCCCGGCGGTGACGCTGCGACCCCAAGCGACCGCCCCGGCGGTGACACCTCGACCCGGAGCGACCGCCCGGCGGTGGCGCCCGCTGCGGCCGGGTGTGACCGCCCCGGCGGTGGGGGCGTGCTGACCCGGCTCGCGGCCGGGCCGCCCGGGCTCAGCGCAGGCTGCGCAGCCGGGCCGGCACGTCGGCCGCCGCCGCCCGGTCGAGCAGCCAGAGGGTACGCGAGACGCCCTGCACCCCGGCGGCGGGCACCTGCTTCGGGCCGGCACCGGCCAAAGCCATCCCCACCGACCGCGCCTTGTCGGACCCACTGGCGACCAGCCAGACCTCCTCGGCGGTGTTGATCGCCGGCAGGGTGAGGGTGGTCCGCACCGGCGGCGGCTTCGGGCTGCCCCGTACCGCGCTGACCGGTCGGGTGTCGTGGTGCACCGGGTGCTCGGGGAAGACCGACGCCACGTGCCCGTCCTCGCCGACGCCCAGCATCAGCACGTCGAAGTGCGGCAGTGCCGCGTGACCGGGCCGGGCCGCCCGCGCCAACTCCTCGGCGTACGCGGCGGCACCGGCCTCCGGGTCGTCGCCGGTGGGGCCGTCGGTGGCCGGCATCGGGTGCACCCGGGCCGGGTCCAGCGGCACCAGGTCCAGCAGCGCGGCCCGGGCCTGCGTCTCGTTGCGGTCCGGGTCGCCGGCCGGCAGGAAGCGCTCGTCGCCCCACCAGACATCCACCCGGGACCAGTCGACGGCGTCGTGGGCGGGCAGGGTGAGCACCGCCCGGTGCACCGCCGCGGCGATCCGCCCGCCCGTCAACACGATCGACGCCGCACCCCGCTCCGCCTGCGCGTCGAGCAGCTTCACCACCAGCCGGGCCGCCACCGCCTGCGCCAGCAGGTCGGCGTCGGCGTGGACCGCGACACTCGCCTCACTCATCTTGGCCTTCTTTTCCTGACCGCTCGGCGCGGTCCTGCTCGTGGGGGGCGGGGACCGGTCGGCCCGCCGGGTGCCGGTGTCACCGGAGGTCTCGTCGTCGTGCGGGCCGCCGGTCGACTCCGGCGACGGGCGGGAGAGGACACCCGCCCACCCGGGAACGGACCCCGGCTGCCCCTAACGGCCGGTGGGCGGCCCCGCAGGACCGCCCACCGGCACATGCTCAGGATGTCGTGCTGGTGTCGGCGTGCGCGCTCACGCCCGCCTCCGCCCGGCGCGCGGTGGCCGGGTCCTTCCAGACGTGCACCCGCTGGGGCGGACGCTGCTCCAGGCCGGACAGGCCGGCCGCCGTGCCCAACGCCTCGGCGTACACCTGGTCGGCGTCGAGCCGGCGCAGCTCCTCGGCCAGCTCGTCACCGAGCGGGCGACGCACCAGCGGCAGCACCCGGTCGTCCTGGCCGGTACGCCGGAACGTCGCCAGGCTGTCGTCCCGGGTCAACGTCAACTCGTCGCCGTTGGCGCAGCGCAGCTGCACCTGACGCATCCTCGGGTGGTCGTCGGTGTGCTGCCACTGCGGTTGGATGCCGAGCCGGGCGGCCAGCCACCCCTGCATCAGCGCCGCCGTCGGGTCCCGGCGGGGGGCCACCACCGTCGCCTCGGTGACCCGCGCCTCGGTGGTGTCGAACGCCCCGGCGACCAGGGTGCGCCACGGGGTGATCCGGGTCCACGCCAGGTCGGTGTCGCCGGGGGCGTAGTCCCGAGCCCGTTCCCGCAGCGCCTCGACCGGGTCGACGGCCTGCGCGCAGTCGGTGATCCGCCGGTCGGCGACCACCCCGAGGAAGTCGGTGGCGATCTCCGCCGGTGGTTCGCCGTGCCACCAGGTGACCACCGGTACGTCCGGCACCAGCAGCGGCATCACCACCGACTCGGCGTGCAGGGCCAGCCGGCCGTACATCCGGGTCACCACCGCCTCGCAAGGGCCCAGCCGGCCGCCGACCACGATCTCGGCGTCCAACCGGTTGCGTTCCCGCTCCACGTCGGCGCGTACGACGACGAGCAGCCGGCACGGGTGGGCGGCGGCGGCGATGGTGGCCGCCGCCTCGGCTTCCCGGACCCGCTTCTCGTCGACCACGACGATCAGGGTGAGCGCCATCCCGCTGGCCACCCCGCCCGCGCTGCGCCGCTCGGCGGCGAGCGCCTTGACCACCTCGTTGCCGGTGGTGTCCCACAGCCCGATCAATGGAGCCTCCTGGTTCGCTCGCTCTGCTCGCTCACGCTCTCCGCCAAGCCCGGCCCTCGCGGGCCAGCATCTCGTCGGCGGCCCGGGGACCCCACTCGCCGGACCGGTAGGGCTCCGGCTTGGTGCCCTCCCAGGCGTGCTCCAGCGGGTCCACCACCGCCCAGCTCTGCTCCACCTCGGAGGCGTCGGGGAAGAGTGTCCGGTCGCCGATCAGCACGTCCAGCACGAGCCGCTCGTACGCCTCGGGGCTGGACTCGGTGAACGCCTCGCCGTACTGGAAGTCCATCGCGATGTCGCGGACCTCCATGGTGGTGCCGGGCACCTTCGAGCCGAACTTGAGCACCACGCCCTCGTCCGGCTGCACCCGGATGACCAGCTGGTTGTTGCCCAGCGACTCCATGTCGGCCGTGTTGAACGGCAGGTGCGGGGCCTTCTTGAACATGATGGCCACCTCGGTGACCCGCCGGGGCAGCCGCTTGCCGGCCCGGATGTAGAACGGCACCCCGGCCCAGCGGCGGTTCTGGATGCCCAACTCGACGGCGACGTACGTCTCGGTGGTCGAGTGCGCCGGGACGCCCTCCTCGTCGAGGTAGCCGACGGCCCGTTCGCCACCCACCCAACCGGGCAGGTACTGACCGCGCACGGTGCCCCGGGACACGTCCTTCGGCAGGGTGATCGCCTTGAGCACCTTGAGCTTCTCGGCCCGGATCTCGTCGGCGTCGAAGCTGGTGGGCTCCTCCATGGCGACCAGGGCGAGCAGCTGGAGCAGGTGGTTCTGGAGCACGTCGCGGGCGGTGCCGACCGAGTCGTAGAAGCCGGCCCGGGTGCCGATGCCGACGTCCTCGGCCATGGTGATCTGCACCGAGTCGACGTACTTGGAGTTCCACAGCGGCTCGAACAGGTTGTTGGCGAACCGCAGGGCGAGGATGTTCTGGACCGTCTCCTTGCCCAGGTAGTGGTCGATCCGGAAGACGTCCTGCCGGGTGAACACGTCGTCGACCAGGTCGTTGAGTTCCTTGGCCGAGGGCAGGTCGTTGCCGAACGGCTTCTCCACCACCACCCGCCGCCAGCCGCCGCACTTGTCGTTGTCGGCCATGCCGGTGCGGGCCAGCTGCTTGAGCACCACCGGGAAGGCCGTCGGGGGGATGGAGAAGTAGAACGCGGCGTTGCCGTGGATGCCGTGGCTGTCGCGCAGCTGGTTCAGCGTCGAGGCGAGCTTGTCGAAAGCGGCGTCGTCGTCGAACGAGCCACCGACGAACTTGATGTTGCCGGCCAGCCGGCCCCACACCTCCTCCCGCCACGGTGTCCGGGCGTGCTTCTTCGCCGACTCGTGGGCCAGTGCCTCGAAGTCGCCGTCGCCCCAGTCCCGGCGGGCGAAGCCCAGCACCACGAAACCGGGCGGCAGCAGCCCCCGGTTGGCCAGGTCGTAAACCGCCGGCAGCAGCTTCTTGCGCGCCAGGTCACCGGTCACCCCGAAGATCACCAGGGCGCACGGCTCCGGGATCCGGGGGAGCCTTCGGTCCTGCGCGTCGCGCAGCGGATTCACGCCGTCTCCTCGCTCCGTCTGGTCCATGTCGTCCATCGTCACGCCCGCCATTGTCCGATCGCGTCCAGCCGGGCCGGTGCGGCCGGCCTGTCGGCCGGGGGCCGGCGCAGCATCGGCCGGCCCCGGTCGGATGGTGCCACCGGGATGCCCCGCGCGTACAGGGCAGCCGGTACGGCGGCGGGCGCGGTCGTCGCGACCGCGTCCGCCCCGTTCACCGCGCGACCGGCGGCGGCATCGGCCGCGCCGGTCGACAGGTCACTCACGTCGCCACCGGTGCTGCGGTGACGACGGCGTGGCACGTCGCGGGGCCGGGCCCCGCGACGCCGGCGACGCCGTCGGTCACGCGTTGCCCCCGGCCCGCTGGGCCGCCTCGGCGTTGCCCTTGGCGGCCTCGTTCGGCGTGCCGGTGCCCTGCGCCGCCGCGCTCAGCGACTTGCGGACACCTTCGAGCAGCTCACCCCAGCTGGCCTCGAACTTCTCCACGCCCTCCCGTTCCAGGGTGGCGATCACGTCGGCCATGTCGACGCCGACGGCGGCCAGGTCGGCGAAGACCTTCCGGGCGGCCTCGTACGCGCCGGTGATGGTGTCGCCCCGGGTCTCCCCGTGCTCGGCGTACGCCGTCACGACCGACTCGGGCATGGTGTTGACGGTGCCCGGCGCGATCAGCTCCTCGACGTAGATCACGTCGCGGTAGTCCGGGTTCTTGGTCGAGGTCGACGCCCACAGCGGGCGCTGCGGGTGGGCGCCCGCATCGGCCAGGGCCTGCCACCGGTCGGAGGAGAAGACCTCGGTGTAGCGCTCGTAGGCGAGCTGGGCGTTGGCGACGGCGGCCTTGCCGCGCAGCGCCTTGGCCTCCTCGGAACCGATCTTGTCGAGCTGCTTGTCGATCTCGGAGTCGACCCGGGAGACGAAGAACGAGGCCACCGAGCCGATGCCGGACAGGTCGTGGCCGTTGGCCTTGGCCTGCTCCAGGCCGGTGAGGAACGCCTCCATCACCGCGGAGTAGCGGTCCAGCCCGAAGATCAGCGTCACGTTGACGCTGATCCCCTCGGCCAGGGTGGCGGTGATCGCCGCCAGCCCCGCCTCGGTCGCCGGGATCTTGATGAACAGGTTCGGCCGGTCCACCAGCCACCACAGCGCCTTGGCCTCGGCGACCGTCTTGTCGGTGTCGTGGGCGACCCGGGGGTCGACCTCGATGGAGACCCGCCCGTCGACGCCGTCGCTGCCGTCGTACGACGGGCGCATCACGTCGCACGCCCAGCGCACGTCGTAGGTGGTGAGCATCCGGACGGCCTCTTCGACCTCGATGCCCCGGGTGGCGAGGTCCTTGAGCTGCCAGTTGTACTCGTCGGCGTCGCTCAACGCCTTGGCGAAGATCGTCGGGTTGGTGGTCACCCCGGCCACGTGCTTCTCGCGGCGGAGCTGGTCCAGCCCGCCGGAGCTCAGTCGTACCCGGGAAAGGTCGTCGAGCCAGACCGCCACTCCGGCGGCGCTCAGTTCCTTCAGTCGGTCCGTCATGCCGTGCACGCTCCCCTCAACTGCCGGTCGTGAAACCGGTGATGTCGCCCACCCGCGCCAGCGACGCGTGTGCCGCCGCGACGATCCGGTCGGGGGTGAACCCGAACTGCTCGAACAGCACCGTGTGCGGCGCGCTTGCTCCGTAGTGCTCCAGGCTGACGCTCTCGCCCAGGTCACCGACGACACCCCGCCAGGACATCCCGATCCCGGCCTCCACGCTCACCCGGGCCTTGACCCCGCGCGGCAGCACCGACTCCCGGTACGCCTCGTCCTGCTCGTAGAACCACTCCTGGCAGGGCATCGACACCACTCGGGTCGGGGTGCCGTCGGCCTCCAGCCGCTCCCGGGCGGTGAGGCAGAGCTGCACCTCGGAGCCGGTGCCCACGATGATCACCTGCGGCTTGCCGGTGGACGCCTCGGCCAGCACGTACCCGCCCTTGGCGGTGCCCTCGGCGCCGGCGTACTGCTCCCGGTCCAGGGTCGGCAGCGGCTGCCGGCTCAGCGCCAGCGCGGTCGGCCGGTCGGTGTGCTCCAGCGCCTGCCGCCAGGCCCAGGCGGTCTCGTTGGCGTCGGCCGGGCGGACCACGTCCAGGCCCGGGATGGCGCGCAGTGCGGTCAGGTGCTCCACCGGCTGGTGGGTCGGCCCGTCCTCGCCGAGGCCGATCGAGTCGTGCGTCCAGACGTACGTCACCGGCAGCTTCATCAGGGCGGCGAGCCGCACCGACGGGCGCATGTAGTCGCTGAAGACCAGGAAGGTGCCGCCGTACGGGCGGGTGCCGCCGTGCAGCGCGATGCCGTTGAGGATCGCGCCCATGGCGTGCTCACGGATGCCGAAGTGCAGCGTGCGGCCGTACTCGTGGCCGGGGAAGTCCTTGGTGGCGTGGGCGGCCGGGATGAACGACGGCTCGCCCTTCATGGTGGTGTTGTTGCTCTCCGCCAGGTCGGCCGAGCCGCCCCACAGCTCCGGCAGCACCGGGGCGAGCGCCTCCAGCACCTTGCCGGACGCGGCCCGGGTGGCCACGCCCTTGGCGTCGGCGGGGAAGGTCGGCAGCGCGTCCGTCCAGCCCTGCGGCAGCACCCGGCCGGCGATCCGGTCGTAGAGCGCCCTGCGCTCCGGGTTGGCCTGCGCCCAGCCGTCGAACTCGCCGGTCCACGCCTGCTCGGCCTCGGTGCCCCGGGTCAGCACCCCACGGGCGTGGGCGAGCACGTCCTCGTCGACCTGGAAGCTCTGCTGCGGGTCGAAACCGAGGATCTCCTTGGTGGCCTTCACCTCGTCGGCGCCGAGCGCCGAACCGTGGATCTTGCCGGTGTTCTTCTTGTTGGGCGCGGGCCAGCCGATGATGGTGCGCAGCGCGATGAACGAGGGACGGCCGGTCTCGGCCTTCGCCGCCAGCAGCGCCTGGTAGAGCGCCTCGACGTCCTCGTGGTAGTCGCCCTGGTCGGCGTCGCCGGCCCGCCAGTCGACGGTCTGCACGTGCCAGCCGTACGCCGCGTAGCGCGCCGCCACGTCCTCGCTCTTGGCGATGCGGGTGTCGTCCTCGATGGAGATCTCGTTGTCGTCGTAGATCAGCGTGAGGTTGCCCAGCTGCTGGTGCCCGGCCAGCGCGCTCGCCTCGTGGCTGATGCCCTCCTCGATGTCGCCGTCGGAGGCGATGCACCAGATCTGGTGGTCGAAGACGGACTGCCCCGGCTCGCTCTCCGGGTCGAACAGGCCACGCTCGCGGCGGGCCGCCATCGCCATCCCGACCGCGTTGCCCAGGCCCTGCCCGAGCGGGCCGGTGGTGGTCTCGACACCGGGGGTGTGCCCGTGCTCCGGGTGACCCGGGGTGAGCGAGCCCCACTGCCGCAGCGACTTCAGGTCGTCCAGGCTCAGCGGGTAGCCGGAGAGGAAGAGCTGGATGTAGAGCGTGAGGCTGGAGTGCCCGGCGGACAGCACGAACCGGTCCCGGCCGGGCCAGTTCGGGTCGGCCGGATTGTGCCGCATCACCCGGTTGAACAGCAGGTACGCCGCGGGCGCGAGGCTCATCGCGGTGCCAGGGTGGCCGTTGCCGGATTTCTCCACGGCATCCATGGCCAGGACGCGGACGGTGTCGACGGCCCGGCGGTCGAGGTCGGTCCAGTTGAGTGCGGGTCGGTTGGCAGCCACTATGGTTGTGCTCCTCGGCAGATGGGCGGAACCCTCAGTGGTGACCCTATCGAGCGGGTCTAAACGTCCGCCCGGGGATCTCAGCAGGCAGTTACGTATGGGCGGGCCGGATCGTTCGGTCACCCGTCAGGTGTGACGGCCCGCACCGTTGTCGGGTCGCCCGGGCAGCGAAAACGACGACGCGTAGTGTGTGGTGCGGTGTGTGGGCCCCGACGGGGCCCCGCCGAACCGACTTCCCCTGCCGATGCCGGAAGGTGGCAATCCGTGAGCATGATCACCGAGCGCCCCGTCAGCAACCCTGCCGGGCAGCCGCCGGTGCGCACGGTGGCCGGGGAGCCGGCGTCCCGGCGGCGGGACGTGCGCGCGGTGCTGTCGGCGTACGTGACGCTGACCAAGCCGCGCATCGTGGAGCTGCTGCTGGTGACCACGGTGCCGGCGATGATGCTCGCCGACGGTGGCCTGCCGTCGCTGTGGCTGATGGCGGTGGTGCTGGTCGGTGGTTCGCTCGCCGCCGGTGCGGCGAGCGTGCTCAACTGCTACATCGACCGGGACATCGACCAGTTGATGCGCCGGACCAAGCGGCGTCCCCTGCCGGCGCACACCGTCTCGCCCCGCAGCGCCCTGGTCTTCGGGCTGGTGCTGGCGGCGGTGTCGGTCGCCCTGATGGCGACGTTCACCAACCTGCTGGCCGCGGCGTTGACGTTGGCCGCGATCGCCTACTACGACCTGGTCTACACCCTCTGGCTCAAGCGCACCACGACGGCGAACACGTTCTGGGGCGGGGCGTGCGGGGCGGCGCCGGTGCTGATCGGCTGGGCCGCGGTGACCGGGTCGTTGGCACCGGCGGCCTGGGTGCTGTTCGCGGTGGTCTTCTTCTGGCAGATGCCGCACTTCTACCCGCTGGCGATGAAATACAAGGACGACTATGCCCGCGCCGGCATCCCGATGCTGCCCGTGGTGGCTTCGGCCCGGCGGGTCAACGCCGAGATCCTGATCTTCGCCTGGTTGACCGTGGCGACCTCGCTGGCGCTGTGGCCGCTGGGCATGAGCGCGATCTACGGGGTGCCGACCGCCCTGGTGGGTGCGGTCTTCCTGGTCGAGGCGCACAAGCTCTGCCGGCGGGTGACCCGGGGCGAGCCGGTCAAGCCGATGCGCCTGTTCCACTGGTCGACCACGTACCTGACCATCGTCTTCGCCGCGGTGGCCCTCGACGCGCTGCTCTGACGCGGCACAGGAGCGTCTGGCAGTGGGCGCCGGCTGAGGACGGCACGGTCCTGCGCGGGGTGGACGTCTACCGGGTACGCGACGGCCGCATCGCCGCCAAGGACGTCTACGGCAAGCTCACCGTCGATGTCGAGCGGCCACGTTGATCCGCGCTCCCGTCGACCGGACAGCCCACGGACGCCGGCGGACTGCACTGTCTGCATCTGGACAGATTATGGCGATCCAGGCGAGTCGTTACGCCCGTATTTATCCGACATGCCTGGTCAATCGGCCCAGCGGTTCCGATAAACCCTCGGGTAATTGGTATCACAAATAGTTCATGATTCTCGCGCGTAGGGGTGCAAGTCTGCTTAGGCTTCGCGCATGGCAGAAGGTTCCGATACGACGCTGACGGCTGAACAGACCGCCGAGCCGGCCCCCACCGGGCTGGTCTCGGGCATCAAGTCCTTCGCCGCCGGACACGGCGGCGCGAAGGCGGTCATCGAGTACGTCGGCAAGCGTGGCGCGCGGATCGTCCTGGTCGGCGCTGACGGTGCGTGGGGCGACCAGTTCGCCGAGGACACCGTGACCGCCCGGGAGGCGTGCGCGCAGGCGGGGGTCACCGTCGAGAACGCCTGGGAGCGTGAGCTGATGGACCAGATGCGGCCGAGCAACGACCTGTGGCGGTCGATGGCCCGACGCACGATGGCCCGCTGACCCGGTCGGCCCGTTGACCGACGACACCGTGACCCACCACCAGTCGACCCGGGGGAAACCCCGGGTCGCTCTCGTCACCTGCGCCCGCTTCGCCGATCTCTACCCCGACGACCGGCTCGTGCTCGCCCCGCTGGCGGCACGGGACGTCACCGTCGAGGCCGCCGTCTGGGACGACCCCCGGGTCGACTGGGGGAGCTACGACCTGGTCGTGCTCCGTTCGCCCTGGGACTACGCCCCACGCCGCGACGAGTTCGTCACCTGGGCCCGTACGGTGCCGACCCTGGCCAACCCTGCCGACGTGGTCGAGTGGAACACCGACAAGCGCTACCTCGGTGAGCTCGCCGCAGCCGGGGTGCCCACCGTGCCGACCTCCTGGGTCGCGCCGGGTGACGCCTGGGTCCCGCCTCCACCGCCCGGCGAGTACGTGGTCAAGCCGACGGTCAGCGCCGGCAGCCAGGACGCCGGCCGGTACGACGCGGCCGACCCGGGACACGGGGACCTGGCCGTCGCACACCTCCGTCGGTTGTCGTCGGCCGGCCGGGTCGCCATGGTCCAGCCCTACCTGGACGCGGTGGACACCGCCGGTGAGACCGCCCTGCTCTTCGTGGCCGGCCCGGACGGCCTGACGTTCAGCCACGCCATCCGCAAGGGCGCCATGCTCGACGGCCCCGACCTGGGCGTCGAGGGGCTCTTCCGGCCGGAGGAGATCAGCCCGCGCAACCCCACCGACGCCCAGTTGGCCGTCGCCGCGCGGGTGCTGGCGGAGGTCCCGGGCGGCCCGCAGCGGCTGCTCTATGCCCGGGTGGACCTGCTTCCCGGCCCGGACGGCGAACCCGTGCTGATCGAGCTGGAGCTGACCGAGCCCTCGCTGTTCCTCGGTCACGCCGACGGTGCGCCCGAGCGCCTCGCCGACGCGGTGCTCACCCACCTCACCCGCCGCAGCTGACCTCCCCCACCCGCCCCGCCCCGCGCCCACCCGCCCCGCGCCACCCAGCCCCGCGCCCGCCCGCCCGCGCCGTCGGGCCGGGTGCGGCCGGCTACTTCCAGGTTGTAGTGGCCTTCTGCGGCGGTGAGGCCACTACAACCTGGTTCGAGTGCGATCTCGGCACCAGGACCGGCGAGTGTGGCAGGGCCCGCGAGTGTGGCAGGGCCCGCGAGTGCACCAGGACCGCGAGTGCGGCAGGGGCCGCAGGCGGTCAGACGGTGGCGGGCAACCGGTCCTCGGTCAGGGGTCGTGCGGGACCGGCCGGCAGCGGGTCGGCCGTGGCCGGACGGCGCTGCCGGGTCGACCAGAGCATCGCCAGGGTGGCCAGCAGCACCAGGCAGGAGCCGAGCATGTGCGCGGCGACCAGCACGCCCGGCAGGTGGGTGAAGTACTGCACGAAACCGATCAGGCCCTGCCCCAGTTCCACCGCGACCAGCACCAGGGCGGCGCGGGCCGGGCCGGCCGCGCCGACCGCCCGCAACGCCAGGACCAGCGCGACGGAGAGCCCGATCAGCAGGAACACCCCGTCGGCGTGCACCTGGGAGATCGTCTCGGGGTCCAGCCCGTTGCGGGCCGCCCCGTGGTCGCCGGCGTGCGGGCCGCTGCCGGTCACCCAGGTCCCGACGACCAGCACCGCGACGCTGACGGCGGTGGTGAGCCGGGCGAGGGTACGCAGCGGCCGGGGCACCACCGGCTCCGCCGGCCCGTCGGGGTCGACGATCCGTCGCCAGAGGGCGTACGCGGCGGCGATGACCGCCATCGAGGCGAGGAAGTGCAGTCCGACCACCCACGGGTTGAGGTTGGTCAGCACGGTGATCCCGCCGATCACGGCCTGCGCGGGGATGCCGAGGAACACCGCCACCGCCAACCCGGTCAGCCCGGGGCGTCGGGGCCGCTGGGCCAGCACGGCCAGCAGGGTGGCCAGCGCGATCGCCCCGACGGCGAAGGTGAGCAGCCGGTTGCCGAACTCGATCACCCCATGCACGCCCATCTCGGTGGTGGTGGTGTACGACGCGTCGGTGCACCGGGGCCAGGTCGGGCAGCCGAGCCCCGACGCGGTGAGCCGGACGGCCCCGCCGGTCACCACGATGGCCACGTTTGCCACGATCGAGGCGTACGCGAGGCGGCGCAGCAGGGTGGTCGAGACCGGGTGGCGGTCGAGCAGGCGGGCCAGCACGGCGGGGACCGGGAACCGGACGGATCGCTTCACGCCGCGAATCCTACGCACCGTAGTTGATCCCGATCGGGTGACTCCGGCACCCCGGTGGGCGGAATCACCGGGATCGGGTTTGCGAGCGCCCGCCGAATTACGTAACGTTGGCGTTGTGAAAAACATGGCGGCGCTCTCCGGGCACCCGCCGACGACCGGGTCGGTCGTCGGCGTCGGAGCGCGGTCCCGTCGTGCCGGGCGACCCGCCGGGCCGGGTGCCGGTCACCCCGCCCCGGTGGAGTCGACCCCGGCCGCCCCCACCGATCTTTCCACCCGGGACCGGGTGACCCAGCTCCTGCTGGAGCAGGGGGCGACCACCGCCGGCCAGCTCGGCTCGGCGCTCGGCCTCAGCCCCGCCGCGATCCGCCGACACCTCGACGCGATGCTCGCCGACGGTGACGTGGTGGCCCGTGAGCAGACCGTGCGGGGCAGTCGGGGCCGGGGCCGACCGGCGAAGGTCTTCCTGCTCACCGACGCGGCCCGGGTGCGCTGCGGCACCCACCACTACGACAACATGGCCACCGCGGCGTTGCGCTGGATCGCCCGCAGCGGCGGCTCCGACGCGGTCGAGGCTTTCGCCGCCGACCAGGTCGCCGCGCTGGAGGCCCGCTGCCGGGCCGCCATGGAGGATGCCGGCGACGATCCGCTCGCCCGGTCCGAGGCACTCGCGGGGGCGCTCACCGCCGAGGGCTACGCTGCCAACGCGTCCACGATCGCCTCCGGCGGGCAGCTCTGCCAGCACCACTGCCCGGTGGCGCACGTGGCCGCCGAGTTTCCCCAGCTGTGCGAGGCCGAGACGGCGGTCATCTCCCGTCTGGTCGGCACCCACGTGCAGCGCCTGGCCACCATCGCGCATGGCGACGGGGTGTGCACCACGCACATTCCGGCCCAGCTGCGCGCCCCAGTCCGGTAACACCGTCACCACTGTGAGGACAGATAGATGACCGAGCAGATCGTCCAGCCCCTGACCCAGGAAGAGCAGCTCGCCGCCCTCGGTCGCTACGAGTACGGCTGGTCCGACTCCGACGTCGCCGGGGCGGCCGCGCAGCGCGGCATCAACGAAGCGGTGGTGCGGGACATCTCGGCGAAGAAGAACGAGCCGGCCTGGATGCTCGACCTGCGGCTCAAGGGCCTGCGGCTGTTCGGCCGCAAGCCGATGCCGTCCTGGGGTGCCGACCTCACCGGGATCGACTTCGACAACATCAAGTACTTCGTGCGGTCCACCGAGAAGCAGGCCACCAGCTGGGAGGACCTGCCGGAGGACATCAAGAACACCTACGACCGGCTGGGCATCCCCGAGGCGGAGAAGCAGCGGCTGGTCGCCGGGGTCGCGGCGCAGTACGAGTCCGAGGTGGTCTACCACAAGATCCGCGAGGACCTGGAGGAGCAGGGTGTCCTCTTCCTGGACACCGACACCGCCCTCAAGGAGCACGAGGACGTCTTCAAGGAGTACTTCGGCACGGTGATCCCGGTCGGCGACAACAAGTTCGCCGCGCTGAACACCTCCGTGTGGTCCGGTGGCTCGTTCATCTACGTGCCGAAGGGCGTGCACGTGGAGATCCCGCTCCAGGCGTACTTCCGGATCAACACCGAGAACATGGGCCAGTTCGAGCGGACGCTGATCATCGTCGACGAGGGCGCGTACGTGCACTACGTCGAGGGTTGCACCGCGCCGCTCTACTCGTCCGACTCGCTGCACAGCGCGGTCGTCGAGATCATCGTCAAGAAGAACGCGCGCTGCCGCTACACGACCATCCAGAACTGGTCGAACAACGTCTACAACCTGGTCACCAAGCGGGCCGTCTGCCACGAGGGCGCGACCATGGAGTGGGTCGACGGCAACATCGGCTCCAAGGTCACCATGAAGTACCCGGCGGTCTACATGACCGGCGAGCACGCCAAGGGCGAGGTGCTCTCGGTGGCGATGGCCGGCGAGGGTCAGCACCAGGACGCCGGGGCCAAGATGGTGCACGCCGCGCCGCACACCAGCAGCACCATCGTGTCGAAGTCGATCGCCCGGGGCGGTGGCCGTACCTCGTACCGGGGCCTGGTGCAGGTGCTGGAGGGCTCGCACCACAGCCGCAGCACGGTCAAGTGCGACGCGCTGCTGGTCGACACCATCTCCCGCTCGGACACCTACCCCTACGTCGACATCCGCGAGGACGACGTGTCGATGGGGCACGAGGCGACCGTCTCCAAGATCAGCGACGACCAGCTCTTCTACCTGATGAGCCGGGGCCTGAGCGAGGACGAGGCGATGGCGATGATCGTGCGGGGCTTCATCGAGCCGATCGCCAAGGAACTCCCGATGGAGTACGCCCTGGAGCTCAACCGCCTGATCGAACTCCAGATGGAGGGCGCGGTCGGCTGACGCCGCCCACCCTCCGCCCAATGACACCGTCGTCACGGACAGACAGACCAAGGAAGAGATGACTACCCAGGCTTCCGCGCCGCCCAGCACCAAGTCGCAGGCGCTCCGCTCGTACGACGTCGCCGACTTCCCGGCCCTGACCGGCCTGGAGGAGGAGTGGCGTTTCACCCCGCTCAAGCGGCTGCGTGGGCTGACCGACGGGGCGCAGGCCGCCACCGGTGCGGTCCGCCACGAGTACGCCGACCTGCCGGCCGGCGTCACCGTCGGGCGGATCGGCCGGGACGACCCCCGGGTGGGCAGCGTGCTCACCCCGGTCGACCGGGTCAGCGCGCTGGCGTACGGCGGTGCCGGTGCGGCGTTGCTGGTCGAGGTCGCGGCCGACGCGGTGGTCGACGCGCCGGTGACCCTGCGGGTGGTCGGGGACGACGCCGCCGGGCTGGCCTTCGGGCACACGTTCGTCGACGTGGGCCGGTTCGCCGAGGCGGTGCTGGTGCTGGAACACGTCGGCGCGGCGACGCTCGCCGACAACGTCGAGGTGGCGGTGGCCGACGGGGCGAAGCTGACCCTGGTCACGGTGGCCGACTGGGCCGCCGACGCGGTGCAGGCGCAGCACCTGAAGATCCGGCTCGGCCGGGACGCCAAGGTGTCGCACATCCAGGTCAGCCTGGGTGGCGACCTGGTCCGCCAGTACACCACGGTCGAGTACACCGGCCGCGGCGGCGAGGCCGAGCTGTACGGCGTCTACTTCGCCGACGGCGGCCAGCACCTGGAGCACCGCCAGCTCGTCGACCACAACGTGCCGGACTGCCGCAGTCACGTCGGCTACCGGGGCGCGTTGCAGGGCGACGAGGCGCACACCGTCTGGGTGGGCGACGTGTTGATCCGGGCCGAGGCGACCGGCACCGACACGTACGAGATCAACCGGAACCTGCTGCTCTCCGACGGTGCGCGGGCGGACTCCGTACCCAATCTGGAGATCGAGACCGGCGAGATCGCCGGGGCGGGCCACGCCAGCGCGACCGGCCGGTTCGACGACGAGCAGTTGTTCTACCTGATGGCCCGGGGTATCCCGGCGGACGAGGCCCGCCGCCTGGTGGTGCGGGGCTTCTTCGCCGAGGTGATCAACAAGATTCCGGTCGAGTCGCTGCGTGAGCGGCTGGGGGACGCCATCGAGGCCCGGCTCTCCCGGTCCGGGGCCTGACATGATCCGGATCTGCGCGACCGAGGACGTGCCGAAGGGCACCGTGATCAGCGCCGACGTGGACGGCCTCCAGGTCGCCGTCGTGCACGGCACCGACGGCGAGTTCTACGCGGTGCACGACGAGTGCTCGCACGCCTCGGTGGCCCTGTCCGAGGGTGAGGTCGAGGGCTGCACGCTGGAATGCTGGCTGCACGGTTCCCGGTTCGACCTGCGCACGGGTGAGCCCTCCGGGCTGCCCGCCACCGAACCCGTCCCCGTCTACGCCGTCGAGGTCCGCGACGGCGACATCTACCTTCCCGTGGGCGCCGACGGCCGCCCGACGCCGAGCAATGGAGTGACCCGATAATGAGCACCCTGGAGATCCGCGACCTGAAGGTGTCGGTCAAGCTGCCCGAGGGTGAGCTCAAGCCGATCCTGTCCGGCGTCGACCTGACCGTCCGGTCGGGGGAGACCCACGCGATCATGGGCCCGAACGGCTCCGGCAAGTCGACGCTTGCCTACTCGATCGCCGGCCACCCCAAGTACGAGATCACCGGCGGCTCGGTGACCCTCGACGGTGTCGACGTGCTGGAGATGACCGTCGACGAGCGGGCCCGTGCCGGCCTCTTCCTGGCCATGCAGTACCCGGTCGAGGTGCCCGGCGTCTCGGTGGCGAACTTCCTGCGCACCGCCAAGACCGCCATCGACGGCGAGGCCCCGAAGCTGCGTACCTGGGGTGGCGAGCTGCGCGGCGCGATGGAGAAGCTCCAGATGGACCCGGCGTTCGCCCAGCGTAACGTCAACGAGGGTTTCTCCGGCGGCGAGAAGAAGCGGCACGAGATCGTGCAGCTGGAGCTGCTCAAGCCCAAGATCGCCATCCTCGACGAGACCGACTCCGGCCTCGACGTGGACGCGCTGCGGGTGGTCAGCGAGGGAGTCAACCGGGTCCGCGACACCGGCGACACCGGCCTGCTGCTGATCACCCACTACACCCGCATCCTGCGCTACATCAAGCCCGACTTCGTGCACGTGTTCGTGGCCGGTCGGATCGTCGAGCAGGGTGGCCCGGAGCTGGCCGACAAGCTCGAGGAAGAGGGCTACGAGCGGTACGTCGCCGGAGCCGGCACGGCGCGGGCCTGAACACCACGGAACGGGGCGCTGAGATGACCACCATCGCCATCCCGGACGGGATGCCGCAGTACGACGACGTGCCGCGCTTCGACGTGGCCGCGGTGCGCGCCGACTTCCCGATCCTCGACCGGGAGGTCAACGGGCACCGGCTGGTCTATCTCGACAGCGCCAACACCTCGCACAAACCCCGCCAGGTGCTCGACGTGCTCGCCGGGCACTACGCGATGCACAACGCCAACGTGTCGCGTTCGGTGCACACCCTGGGCACCGAGGCGACCGAGGCGTACGAGGGGGCACGGGCGAAGATCGCCGCGTTCGTCAACGCGCCGAGCGTGGACGAGGTGGTGTTCACCAAGAACTCCACCGAGGCGATCAACATCGTGGCGTACGCCTTCTCCAACGCCTCGCTGCGCGCCGACGCCGACGAGCGGTTCCGGCTCGGCCCCGGCGACGAGATCGTGATCTCCGAGATGGAGCACCACTCGAACATCGTCCCGTGGCAGTTGCTGGCCGAGCGGACCGGCGCGACCCTACGCTGGTTCCCGGTCACCGACAGCGGCCGGCTGGACGAGTCGGGGCTGGCGGACCTGGTCACCGAGCGGACGAAGATCGTCGCGCTGGTGCACACCTCCAACATCCTCGGCACGGTCAACGCCACCGCCCGGATCACCGAACGGGTCCGCCAGGTGGGTGCGTTGCTGCTGCTCGACTGCTCGCAGTCGGTGCCGCACCAGCCGATCGACGTGGTCGACCTGGACGCCGACTTCATCGTGTTCACCGGGCACAAGATGTGCGGGCCGACCGGCATCGGCGTGCTGTGGGGCCGGGGCGAGCTGCTCGCCGCGATGCCCCCGGTGATGGGCGGCGGCTCGATGATCGAGACGGTGTCGATGGCCCGGTCGACGTTCGCCGCGCCGCCGGCCCGGTTCGAGGCGGGCACCCCGCCGATCGCCGAGGCCGTCGCGCTCGGCGCGGCGGTCGACTACCTCACCGGCGTCGGGATGCGGGCGATCCAGTGGCACGAGAAGGAGCTGACCGCGTACGCGCTGGACGCCCTCGCCACCGTGCCGGGGTTGAGGATCTTCGGCCCGACGGTGCCGGTCGGCCGGGGTGGCACCATCTCGTTCGCGCTCGGCGACGTGCACCCGCACGACGTCGGGCAGGTCCTCGACTCGCTCGGCGTGCAGGTGCGGGTGGGTCACCACTGCGCCAAGCCGGTCTGCACCCGGTTCGGGGTGCCGGCGATGACCCGGGCCTCGTTCTACCTGTACACCACCACGGAGGAGATCGACGCCCTGGTGTCGGGTCTCGCACAGGTGCGGAGGATCTTCGACTGATGCAGCTGGAGCAGCTCTACCAGGAGATCATCCTGGACCACTACAAGCGTCCGCAGGGGCGCGGTCTGCGTGACGCCGACGACCCCGACGCCGAGGTGGCCGAGGCGCACCACGTCAACCCGACCTGCGGCGACGAGGTCACCGTACGGGTGGCCGCCGTCGACGACATCGTGGTGGACATCTCGTACGACGGGGCCGGTTGTTCGATCAGCCAGGCGTCGGCGAGCGTGTTGTACGACCGGCTGTCCGGCCGGTGCGCGGAGGAGATCGCCGCCGTGCACGCCGGATTCGTGGAGTTGATGTCCGGCCGTGGCCAGGTCACGCCGGACGAGGAACTACTCGGTGACGGGGTGGCGTTCGCGGGGGTCGCCCGCTACCCGGCCCGGGTCAAGTGCGCGTTGTTGCCGTGGATGGCGTTCAAGGACGCCGCGGCACGCGCGGGGGTGGGCGTGAGCCCGACGGAGGTTGAGGCATGAGCGAGAACACGGCTACCGCGGCGACGCCGCAGACCGGCGACGCCGGCACCACGACCGGCGCGGTGACGCCGCCGGCCACCGACGGTGTCGCCGCCGCGACTCCGGCCGCCGACGCCGTGAACGGTGCCACCGGGACGGCGGGTGTCGACGCGTCGTCCGGTGCCGACGGGACCCCGGCCGGCGACGGGACGGCGGACGCCGCCGGTTCGGCCGGTGGCCGGGCGGCCCTGGCCGACATCGAGGAGGCGATGAAGGACGTCGTCGACCCCGAACTCGGCATCAACGTGGTCGACCTCGGCCTGGTGTACGGCGTGCACGTGGACGACCAGAACGTCGCCACCCTGGACATGACGTTGACCTCGGCGGCCTGCCCGCTCACCGACGTGATCGAGGACCAGGCCCGGCAGGCGCTGACCACCGGCCCCGGCGGGGGACTGGTGGACGACATCCGGATCAACTGGGTCTGGCTGCCGCCGTGGGGCCCGGACAAGATCACCGATGAGGGGCGGGACCAGCTCCGCTCGCTCGGTTTCAACGTCTGACCCCTGGTCGACCTCGCGGGCACGGCACCCCTGACCGGGTGCCGTGCCCGCGTCTTTCCAGCCGGACCGACCCACCCGCCGGGGGTGCTCACCGCAGTGGGTGTCCAGGTCCGCCGGCCGTCGCACCGTCGCCGCCGACGAGTCGACCACCCCGGTCGTTCCCCGTTTTTGTGGCAATTCGGTGGCCTGGTGGCGGGTGGCGGCCGATGATGGGCCGGTGATCGAGGCGTACCCGAAGCAGAGCCCTGTCCGGGCGGCCACCGCCGCGCGTCGACAGCGGGCCCGTCCGGGGTGCGGATCGGCCCGTCCCCGATCGTCGTGACCGCCGCCTTCCTGGCCGGGTTGGTGGCCGGCTACGGCGTCGCCGTGCCGGTCGGCGCGATCGCGGTGCTCATCCTCGGGCTCAGTGCCCGAACCTCCTTCCGGGTCGGTGCGGCCGCCGCGCTCGGTGTCGCCACGGCGGACGGGCTCTACGCCGCCGTGGCGGTGCTCGGCGGCGCGGCGGTGGCCGCCGTGGTCGCCCCGGTCGCCGGTCCGCTGCGGGTGGTGGCGGCGGTGGTGCTGCTGGCGCTCGCCGTGCACGGAGGCTGGCGGGCCTGGCGTCCCCGGCCCGCGTCGGGTGGCCCGGGGGCGGGCCGGGGGATCGACACCGCGGGGCGGGCGTTCGCCGGGGTGCTGGCACTGACCCTGCTCAACCCGGCCACCGTCGTGTACTTCACGGCGCTGGTCCTCGGCCGTGCCGACGCGGCGCGGGCGGCACCGGCAGCGGCGGCGCTGTTCGTCCTCGGTGCCTTCGTCGCCTCGGCGAGTTGGCAGTTGCTGATCGCCGGGGGCGGCACCCTGGTCGGCCGGGTGCTGGCCGGCCCGCGTGGCCGGCTGGTGACCGGGCTCCTCTCCAGCCTCATCATCGCCGCACTCGCCGTCGCCGTGCTGGTCGTGCGGTGAGCCGTCCGTCGGTCCGGTCGGTCGTGCGGTGGGCCGCCCGTCGGGCGGTCGGCCCGGCTGGTCGTGCGGTGGGCCGGCCGTCGGACCGGCTCGGGTGGGCCACCGGTCGGTCGGCACGGCGTGTGCCGTCGTCCGCCCGCCGTGGGTCAGGTGGGGTAGGAGCGGAACGCCGCCGTGCCGTACGGTCGGGTGATGAGCAGCCGACCCGCAGCCGGTGGCGGCCGGTGGGTCGAGGTCGATCCGACCCGGGTCGGGCGCTGGGCCGAGGGCTTCGCCGACCGGCACGGCCCGCCCGTCGTCTCCCCGCAGGGGTACGGGCTGCTGCTCACCGCCTCCGACGGCGCGACCGCCGAGCTGCACCTGCCGCCGGGTGCCCCGACCGTCGGCGACGCAGCGCAGGCGGTCCCGCCCCGACGCGTCGACGACGTGCCGCAGTTCGTCAGCGTCGCCACCGCGCCCCGCCGGCTCGGGCTGCTGCTCGCCCGCAAGGGCGCGGTGGCGGTCGGTGTGGCGTCCGGTGCGGAGTTGCTGGTCTCCAAGGTGGACACCCGCTACGTGCAGGGTCGTACCGCCGCCGGGGGCTGGTCCCAGCAGCGGTTCGCCCGGCGGCGGGACAACCAGGCGAAGGCGGCCCTGGGCGACGCGGCGGAACTGGCCGTACGCCTGCTGCTGCCGGCGGCGGCGACGCTGGCGGCGCTGGTCTGCGGGGGCGACCGCCGGGCCGTCGACACGGTCCTGGCCGACCGGCGGCTGGCCCCGCTCGCCGCGCTGCGTGCCGACCGGCTGCTCGACGTGCCCGAACCCCGGCACGCGGTGCTGGTCGGCGCGGTCGCCGCCGCCCGCGCCGTGCACATCCTGGTCCGCGATCCGGCCTGAGCGGGGCGGCACGACGACGGCGGCCGGGGGGCGTACGCCCCTCCGACCGCCGCGACGGTGCCGATGCGGTGCCCGGTCAGAGGCTGCCGCCGAAGGTGTCGCAGGACTTCGGGTCACCGGTGGTGTAGCCCTTGGTGAACCACTGCTTGCGCTGCTCGGAGGAGCCGTGGGTGAATTCCTCCGGGTTCACCGGGCGGTTGGCCCGCTTGGAGATGGCGTCGTCGCCGATCTTCTCGGCGGTGTCGATCGCCTGCGCGATGTCCTGCTCGGTGATGCTCTTGAAGATCTTCTGGCCCTGCTCGTCGGCGGTGCCGGTGGCGTTCTTGGCCCAGGCCCCGGCGTAGCAGTCGGCCTGGAGCTCCAACTTGACCGAGAGCGCGTTGGCGCTGCCCGGGTCCCGCTGCTGCTGGCGGCGCATCTGCGCCTCGGTGCCGAGCAGGTCCTGCACGTGGTGGCCGTACTCGTGGGCCAGCACGTACGGCTGGGCGAACTCACCCTCGGCACCGAGCTGGTCGGCGAGGGTCTGGTAGAAGGTCAGGTCGATGTAGACCAGGTCGTCGGCCGGGCAGTAGAACGGCCCGACGCCGGAGTCGGCCTGACCGCAGCCGGTGTTGACGCCCTGGCTGAAGAAGACCGTCTTGGACGGCTGGTACTGCTGGCCGAACCGCTCCGGCAACGCGGTACGCCAGTACGCCTGGATCGAGTTGACGTAGAGGGTGTTGCGGCAGTCCAGCTGCTTGAGCGCGTCGTCGGCGGAGCACTTCTGCGTAAGCGACGTGTTGTCGCCCGACTCGGCGCCGCCGCCGTTCATGGCGTTCAGGCCGAATCCACCACCCACCAGGGCCACCAGCACGGCGATGATGAGCCCGACGATGCCGCCGCGTCCACCCCCGCCGGGGATCGGGATGCCCATCCCGCCACCCCCGCCGGATCCCCGCCGGTCGTCCACCTGGCCGGTGTCGACCCGCGCGTTCTCGTTCAGCTCCATGTTGACCCCGATCACCGATTCGTCACGTCTGAGGGTTGCGGTACCGGACCGGGTCCGGACGGCGTTTCCGGTACCCGATGATCTTGCCCGGTAATCCGGGCGGCGCGTGTCGGGCCGCCCGGTACACTTGTCGGGTGCTGCGCTGCGAAGGCTGAATCGCCCCGCGCCGACGGGAACCACCGCCCGCCGGCGCTTTCGCGTGCCCTGAGTCAGCCCTTCCAGACCCCCGAGAGCGAGTACCGGAAATGATCAGTGTCACCGGCCTGGAACTGCGCGCCGGTTCCCGGATCCTACTGTCCGACACCACCCTGCGGGTACAGCCCGGTGACCGGATCGGACTGGTCGGCCGCAACGGCGCCGGCAAGACCACCACCCTCAAGGTCCTCGCCGGCGAGGGGCAGCCCTACGGTGGGCAGATCGACAGGCGCAGCGCCATCGGCTACCTGCCGCAGGACCCGCGTACCGGCGACCTGGAGGTCACCGGCCGGGACCGGGTGCTCTCCGCCCGTGGGCTGGACGTGCTGATGGCCCAGATGAAGGAGATCGAGCAGCGGCTCGCCGACGGCGTCGACGACAAGCTGGTCCGCCGCTACGGCGCCCTGGAGGACCAGTTCGCCTCGCTGGGCGGGTACGCCGCCGAGGCCGAGGCCGCCCGGATCTGCGCCAACCTGGGGCTGCCCGACCGGGCGCTGGCCCAGACCATCGGCACCCTCTCCGGCGGTCAGCGTCGCCGGATCGAGCTGGCCCGGATCCTGTTCCGCGACGCCGGGGAGAACGGCGGCGGCATCCTGCTGCTCGACGAGCCCACCAACCACCTCGACGCCGACTCGATCACCTGGCTGCGCGGTTTCCTCGCCAACCACAAGGGCGGGCTGATCGTGATCTCCCACGACGGTTCGCTGCTGGAGTCGGTGGTCAACAAGGTCTGGTTCCTCGACGCCACCCGTTCCGTGGTCGACGTCTACAACCTGGGCTGGAAGGCGTACCTGGAGGCCCGGGAGACCGACGAGCGGCGGCGTCGCCGGGAGCGGGTCAACGCCGAGAAGAAGGCCGGCGCGTTGATGGCGCAGGCCGACAAGATGCGCGCCAAGGCCACCAAGACCGTCGCCGCGCAGAACATGGCCCGCCGGGCCGAGAAGCTGATCTCCGGCCTGGAGGAGGTACGGGTCTCCGACAAGGTGGCGAAGGTCCGGTTCCCCAACCCCGCGCCGTGCGGCAAGACCCCGCTGACCGCGACCGGCCTGTCCAAGTCGTACGGCTCGCTGGAGATCTTCACCGACGTGAACGTCGCGGTGGACCGGGGTTCCCGGGTGGCGATCCTCGGGCTCAACGGTGCCGGCAAGACCACCCTGCTGCGGATGCTCGGCGGCCTGCTCCCGCCGGACACCGGCGAGGTGCACGCCGGGCACGGCCTGCGGCTGGGCTACTACGCCCAGGAGCACGAGACGCTGGACGTGGAACGCACGGTGCTGGAGAACATGCGGGCGGCGGCGATCGAGCAGTCCGACACCGACCTGCGCAAGATCCTCGGTGCCTTCCTGTTCTCCGGCGAGGACGTCAACAAGCCCGCCGGGGTGCTCTCCGGTGGCGAGAAGACCCGGCTCGCCCTGTCGACCCTGGTCTGCTCCGGCGCGAACGTGCTGCTGCTGGACGAGCCGACGAACAACCTCGACCCGGTCAGCCGTGAGCAGGTGCTCGACGCCATCGCCAACTACCCCGGCGCGATCGTGCTGGTCACCCACGACCCGGGCGCGGTGCTCGCGCTCAAGCCCGACCGGGCCATCCTGCTCCCCGACGGCGACGAGGACGCCTGGAGCGACGACCTGCTGGAACTGGTCGAGCTGGCCTGACCCGGCCACGACCCCGCCCGCGACGGCCGGCGGGGTCGGCTGCCGCGGCCAACGACCGGTGCTCAGTGGCCCCTGCCCCACCGGCCCGTGACCGGCCCGGCCGGTGGTCAGCGGCCCATGCTCGGCGGTCCGGCCGGTGGTCAGCGGCCTACGCCCGGCGGCTCGACGGTCCGGCCGGTGGTCGCCGGCCTACGCTCGGCGGCGCGGCGGCGGCGGCCCGGCCGGTGGTCAGCGGGCGAGGTCGACCAGCCGGCCGAGGACACCCGAGCCGACCAGGATCACCAGGCCGATGGCGACGAAGACGACCGGGACCAGCCAGTGCCCGGCCCGGCCGACCAGGCGGACCACCCGGGGATGCCCACCGAGCAGCGCGGCGGCACCGCACCAGGCGGCGACCAGCACGGCGAAGACCAGCAGGTAGACCAGCCCGGTGGCCGGGTCGAGGGAGCGGAACACCGGGACGTAGACGGCGATGTTGTCCGCGCCGTTGGCGATCGTCACCCCGGCGACGCCGAGCAGGCCGCCCACCACGGCCGGCGGGGTGTCGTCGTCGGTGCGGGCCAGCAGCGCCCGGACGCCGAGCGTGATCGGCAGCAGCCCGAGCAGGCCGGTCCACGGGTCGGGCACCACCAGCAGGCCGGCGGCGACGACCAGAGCCGCCGTGACGAGGGCGGCGATGCCCAGGTACTGCCCGGTCACGATCTGCCACGGGCGGGGTCGTCCGGTGCTCCGGGCGGCCACGAAGAGTACGGTCAACACCACGATGTCGTCGAGGTTGGTGGCCGCGAAGACGGCCCCCGCTCCGCTCACGCTGCCCAACAGGTCGGTCACGACCGGCAGGCTACGGGCCTCCCACGGGCGCGACCGCAGCGCGGTCTCCGCCGTGGATCGTCCGGAGCGTCACTCTATCGGGTTGGCGACACTGCATAGCGTGTCGGTTGGCGTGGAGTTGATATCTGGCGCATGATCGTTCGAGACGGTCTAATAGGTGGGACCGTATCGAACCGCACAGTCTGGGACGTGAGGAATCAACATGGCAGCCACTGGCACAGCCACCAGCACTGAGAAGGGTCGCCGGATCGTCGGAGCCGAGCGTCAGACGCTCGCCAAGGACCTGGTAAAGCGGTACACCGGCGGCGAGAGCATTCGCGCGCTCGCCGCTTCGACCGGGCGATCCTACGGGTTCATCCACCGCGTGCTCACCGAGTCCGGTGTGCAGCTGCGACAGCGCGGCGGCGCCCGGCGTCGCAAGAAGGCGTGACCCGCCTACCAGCGTCGTCCGTCAGCACGCCCCGGGCGGCCCGGTGACCGCCGAGACGACCGGGGTGCTACTGCACTGCGACGGGCCGGTCGCGACGGTCACGTTGTGCCGGCCCGACGTGCTCAATGCCCAGACCCCGGCGATGTGGCGCGCGATGAGCGACTTCTCCCGGGACCTGCCCGGCGACGTGCGCGTCGTCGTGGTACGCGGTCAGGGGCGGTCGTTCTCCGCCGGCCTCGACCTGTCGGTGGCCGGTGCCCAGGGTCCGGGCTCCTTCGCGGAGCTGTCCACCCTGCCCGAGCAGGAGTGCGCCGACCGGATCGCCGACTACCAGCAGGGCTTCACCTGGCTGCACCGACCGGACGTGATCTCGGTGGCGGCCGTGCAGGGTCATGCCATCGGCGCGGGCTTCCAACTCGCGCTCGCCTGCGACCTGCGGGTGCTCGCCGAGGACGCGAAGCTGTCGATGGCCGAGGTCACCCTCGGCCTGGTCCCCGACCTGGCCGGCACCAAGCGGCTGGTCGAGCTGGTCGGCTACGCCCGTGCCCTGGAGCTGTGCGCCACCGGCCGGCGGATGGACGCCGTCGAGGCCGACCGGATCGGGCTGGCCAACCTGGTGGTGCCGCCCGCCGAGCTGGACGCGGCCGTCCGGGACCTCACCGCCGGCCTGCTCGCCGGCAACCGGGACGCGGTTGTCGAGATCAAGGCGCTGCTCGCCGGTGCCGCCGGCCGTTCCCACCCCGAACAGCAGCGGGCCGAGCGCGAGGCACAGACCCGCCGGCTGCGCGATCTCGCCGGCCGCGGCGAATAGCCCACCCGCCGGGGGCGGGAACCGCGGCTACTCTGCCCGGAGCGAACAGCAGGGACTGCCCGGGAAGACCCGGGTTGCCGCCGAGGTTGTCGTAGGCGTCAGGAGAATCGACCCGACGGTGCGCGCTGCCCACGACGCGGAGGTGACCCATGAACCCGATGGCGGGCGGCAACATGGCCGGCTGGAGCATGCTCCGGTCGATCCGGCACGGTGACGACGTCTCCACGCACCGGCTAACCCGGGGCACCGCGAGAAGGATCATGGCGTTCGCCCACCCCTACCGGCGGGACATCGTCGTCTTCCTGGTGACCGTGGTCATCGCCGCCGTGATCGGGGTGGCCACCCCGGTGCTGGCCGGCCACGTGATCAACGCGATCAGCGGGGGTGGCCCCGAGGCGGGTGCGGTCGTCGTCCGGCTCGCCCTGATCATCGGCGCGCTGGCCGTCGCCGACGCGCTGTTCTCCCTGGTCCAGCGGTGGTATTCGGCGCGTATCGGCGAGGGCATCATCCTCGACCTGCGCACCCGGGTCTACGACCACGTGCAGCGGATGCCGTTGCAGTTCTTCACCCGGACCCAGACCGGTGCGTTGGTCAGCCGGCTCAACAACGACGTGATGGGCGCCCAACGGGCGTTCACCTCCACCCTGTCGGGGGTGGTCAGCAACGTCATCCAGTTGGTGCTCACCGCCGGGGTGATGTTCACCCTCTCCTGGCAGATCACCCTGCTGTCGCTGGTCCTGTTGCCGATCTTCGTGGTGCCGGCGCGGCGGGTCGGCCGGCGGTTGGCCGAGATCACCCGGGAGTCGTACGACCTCGACGCCAAGATGAACGCCACCATGACCGAGCGGTTCGGGGTGGCGGGCGCGCTGCTGGTCAAGCTGTTCGGCACGCCTGAGGTGGAGGCGGGCCGATTCGCCGCGCGGGCCGAACGGGTCCGCGACATCGGCATCCAGTCGGCGATGTACTCACGCACCTTCTTCGTGGCGATGCTGCTGGTCGCGTCGCTGGCCCAGGCGCTCACCTACGGGCTCGGCGGCTGGCTGGCGGTCACCGGGGCGGTCAGCGCGGGCACCGTGGTCACCCTCGCCCTGCTGCTCACCCGCCTCTACGGTCCGTTGACCGCGCTGTCCAACGTCCGGGTCGACGTGATGAGCGCCCTGGTCTCCTTCGACCGGGTCTTCGAGGTGCTCGACCTGCGCCCCGGCATCGAGGAGAAGCCCGACGCGGTGCCGGTCCCCCGGGGCGCCGGCCGGGTCGAGTTCCGCGATGTCCGGTTCCGCTACCCGGCTGCCGCCGACGTCTCGCTGGCTTCGCTGGAGGAGGTCGCCACCCTCGACCGGACGGCCAACGAGCCGGTGCTCAAGGGCGTCTCGTTCCGCGTCGAGCCGGGGCAGATGGTGGCGTTGGTCGGGCCGTCCGGGGCCGGCAAGTCCACGCTGTCCATGCTGATCTCACGGATCTACGACGTCACCGACGGCGCGGTGCGGGTCGGCGGGGTCGACGTCCGGGACGCCACCCTCGCCTCGCTGCGCGACGAGATCGGTGTGGTCACCCAGGACTCCCACCTGTTCCACGAGACGATCGCCGAGAACCTGCGGTACGCCAAGCCGGGCGCCACGGACGACGAGATCTGGGCGGCGCTGGCCGGTGCGCAGGTGGCCGACCTGGTCCGGGCCCTGCCCGACGGGCTGGAGACGACCGTCGGCGAGCGCGGCTACCGCTTCTCCGGCGGCGAGAAGCAACGCATCGCCATCGCCCGGCTCCTGCTCAAGGCCCCGTCGATCGTGATCCTGGACGAGGCCACCGCCCATCTCGACTCGGAGAGTGAGGCGGCGGTGCAGCGGGCCCTGTCCGTGGCGTTGGCTGGGCGTACCGCGCTGGTGATCGCGCACCGGCTCTCCACCGTCCGTGACGCCGACCAGATCCTGGTCCTCGACGGCGGCCGGATCGTGGAGCGGGGCCGCCACGAGGAACTGGTCGCGGTCGGTGGGCTCTACGCCGAGCTGTACCGCACCCAGTTCGCCGTCGTCGACTCGCCTGCCCCGTACGCCGAGGCGGACCAGCCTGAGCCGATCATCACCACCGTGCCGATGGGCACCTACGTCGCGCAGGAGGCGCTGCCCCCGGCCGTGGCCAACTGACGGGACCCCGTCCCGCAAGCGACCAGCGTGGTGACCCGGCTGGTGTTCTGCGGACCGGGGTCGGGGCACACCTCGGCTGCGTGCTGCCGCCAGTGAAACGAGGTCAGGCCAGGGGGAGCGGGCCCTGGCCTGGTCTCGCATTCCGAGGCGCTCCCCACGCCGGGTGCCGACGACACGTCCCACCGGCCGTCGGCACGACTCACAGGCTGCCGGCGCGGCGGCTGCCCGAGGCGGCGATCGTCAATTCGGTGCCTGTTCCGTCATCAGGTGCGACGGTAACTCAGAAGTACACCGTTTTGGTCTTCGTGTACGTGGTGTACTGGCTGCCCGGGTAGAAGGTGGAACCGGACACACTGACCTGGACGTTGGTGAATCCGTAACTGGAGACGAGATCGCCGGTGAAGGTCTCGCAGTTCTGGTAGTAGACGGTGTGGGTGGCCGTGGCGGTTCCGCCCTGGATGGTGACGCTGGCGCTCGGGTAGGTGCTCTGCCCGCACAGTGTCACCGAGTAGCTTGCCTGGGTGCTGCCTGTCGTCCCGGTGACGGTCCCGGTGGCGGTGCCGAGGGAATGGGTGTTGTTGTAGCCACCCTTGACCGAGACGTTGATCGATGACGTGCCCGCCTGGGCGCTGACCGCGGGGAACATGGCCACCGCGGTCGCCCCGGCGGCGCCTGCGGCGAGCAGGCGGATGAAGCGGGAAGAGCGGACTTGAGGCATAACTGCTCCTGATCTGCTGGAGAATTGCGTTAACGACGTGTGACCGATTGCGGACCCAATGTTAGACCAAGGTGAAGTCGAAAGCACGTTCGAAATAAATCTTCGTCAATAGGGTAGTGAGTCGGGTGCGCAATTTATTGCCTCAATGTCACCCTTTACCCGACACATCGTGAACGCGCCACCCCACGGACAGCGTGAGCCGGCACGCGGAGTGGACTGCTGGCCGTTCCCCGCCAGACGTCCCGGTGGTTCGCGGCGGTGTTCATGCGGTACGGGAAGGGGTCCATCTCGCCAGGGTGGTCACGCCGACCGGTCAGCCGGCGGGTGGCCGGCGATGACGGCGCGCAGCTCGCCGAAGGCGGCCCCCAGGGTCTGCGGGGTGAAGTGGGCGTTCAGGCCGCTGGGGTTGGGCAGCACCCAGAGCCGCGCACCGGCCAGCGGTTGCGGCTGCGGGCCGAAACCGGCCTTCGGCCGGGCGAACCCGATCCGGTAGGCGGTCACCCCGACCACGGCGACCCAGGTCGGCCGGTACCGGGCCACCTTGTCGGTCAGCGTCCGCGCGCCCGCCACCAGCTCCGCCGGAGTCAGTTCGTCCGCCCGGGCGCTGGCCCGCGCCACCATGTTGGTGATGCCCAGGCCGTACCCGGGCAGGGTGTCCTGCTCACTGGGGTGCAGTTGGCGCGGGGTGAAGCCGCCCCGGTGCAGGGCCGGCCAGAACCGGTTGCCCGGCCGGGCGAAGTGCCACCCGGTGGCCGCCGACCACAGGCCCGGGTTGATCCCGACGAAGAGCACCGTCAGCCCGGGGCCGATCACGTCCGGGATGGTGCGGTCCGCCGCCGCTGCCAGCTCCGCCCGGTCCGGTCGCCGTACCTCCGGCGTGCCCGGCCGGTCCTGCCGCCGTACCTCCGGCGTGCCTGGCTGGTCCGGTCGCCGTACCTCCGGCGTGCCTGGCTGGTCCGGTCGCCGTACCTGCGACGCGCCCGGCCGGGTCAGGCCGGCGGAGGGCCCGACCGGGTCGGACATCGCGTCGACGGTCGTGGACGGGCGCTCGGCAGGGGCCGGGGAGGGCCGCCCGCCGGCACCCCGACGACGGGCCGGTTCGGGGGTCGCGACGGCGGGAGGCGGTTCGGGGGCGGTGCGGCCCGGTTCGGCGGCCGGGGCTGGTTCGGGGGCGGCGGCGGGGCTGGTCGAACGGCGTCGCGGGGTCACAGGCTGCGCAGCGCGCCGCCGTCGACGGGCACGCTGACCCCGGTGACATAGCCGGCGGCGGGGGAGAGCAGGAAGGCCGCCACCCGCCCGAACTCGGCCGGATCGCCGATGCGGCGCAGCGGGATGCCGGCCTCCGCAGCGGCACGGGCCGCCGCGTCGTCGCCGAGCAGCTCCCGGTTGCGGTCGGTCAGGAAGCGCCCGGGCAGCAGGCCCAGCACCCGTACCCCGCGTGGGCCGTACTCGTCGGACAGGTCCTTGGCCACGCCGGCCAGGCCGGGCCGCAGGCCGTTGGAGATGCCGAGGCCGGTGATCGGCGTCCGGGCCGAGGTGGACAGCACCATACCGATCGCGCCACCGTCGGTGAGCGCGGCGGCCACCGTCCGGGCCGTCCGGACGGTGCCCAGGAAGACCGTCTCGAAGGACTCCCGCCACTGTGCGTCGCTGACCTGCGCGGCGGTGCCCGGGGGCGGCCCACCGACCGAGACGAGCGCCCCGTCGAGGCGGCCGAAGTGTTCTCCGGCGGCGATCACCAGCCGCTCGGGCAGGCTCGGGTCGGCCAGGTCGGCGACGAGACCGATCGCGTGGTCCGGCCCACCGAGTCGGTCGACCGCCCCGGCGATCCGCTCCGGCGTGCGGGCCGACAGGACCACCCGTGCTCCGTCCGCGACCAGGCACTGCGCGGTCGCGAAGCCGAGCCCCCGGGAAGCGCCGGTCAACACGTACACCCGATCGGTGAGTCCGAGATCCATGCCACCGATCCTGCCGCATCCGGCGGTGGGTGGCGCGGCGGGCCGGGGAGGCGAGCCGGTGGTCAGCGGCGGGCCGGTCGGAGCAGGCGTACCCGGCCGGCGATCTGGAGGGCGACGGCGTCGCCGCTGCGGGCCAGGGCCGGCAACCGGCGGCGGCGGGGCGGGTGCCGCCCGTCGTAGCGGTGGGTGGCCTCGCGGGCGGCCAGCTCCTGCGCGCCGAGCGGGGGGAGGGCGTCCCGGTCGCGCAGCCCACGTGCGAGGTCCCAACCGTCGCGCAGCGACCCGACGGTGGGTCGGCCGGACGCCCAGTCGGCGAAGGTGGCCGGCCAGGTGTCCCCGAGGCCGGCGGCGAGCAGCGGCCAGTGGCGGGCGACCTCGCCGGCCCGCTTGCGCAGCAGCGCCCGCCGGGCGGCGTCGACCCGGTCGGTGGCGAAGCCTGCGGGCAGCGGGGCCCCCGCGACCAGGGCGGCGACCAGCGCGGCCTGTCGGGCGGCCAGCCCCACCGGTCCGGTGGCACCGGGCGGCGGGGCCGACTCGACGGGGTGCGTCGGGCTCATGTGACGACCGGGTGGCCGGCAGCGGTGGCGAGGGCGTCCAGCTCGGCCCGCAGCACGTCGGCGGGTGGGTAGTGGCCGTCGCGTTCGAGCAGCAGGGCCGGCGGTCGGCGGCCGGCACAGAGCGCGCCGACCAGCTCCAACACCTCGGTGGGCACCGGATCGGTGTGCGTGTCGTGGTAGAGCCCGCCGTGCTCGGCCCCACCGGCCACGTGTACGTAGGCGATCCGGTCCAGCGGCAGCCGGTCCAGCAGGGCCTGCGGGTCCTCGCCCCGGTTGCGGGCGTTGGCGTACACGTTTGCCACGTCGAGCAGCAGCTCCGCGTCGGTGGCGTCGAGGATCTCGGTGAGGAAGTCCGCCTCGTCCAGCTCGTCGTCGGGCCAGTCGAACAGCGCGGCGATCGGCTCCAACGCCAAGGGCACCGGCAGCTCCGCCCGGGCCCGGCGGACGTTCGCCACCACCGCCGCCACCGCCTCCCGGGTGCGCGGCAACGGCAACAGGTGCCCGGCCTCCAGGCCGCCGGCCCGGACGAACGCGATGTGCTCGCTGACCAGTGGCGCGTCGACCAGCTCGGCCACCCGGGCCAGGTGCGTCACCCGGGCCGGGTCGACCGGGTCCGCGCCGCCGAGGGAGAGCCGCACCCCGTGCGGTACGACGGTCACGCCGCGCTCCCGCAGCCCGGCCAGCCCGGCCGGCAGGGGGTTGCCCGGGCTGAGCGACTCCGCTACCACCTCGACGAAGCGCAGCCCGGGCAGCTCGGCGACGAAGCCGGCGATCTCCGACCGCCAGCCGATGCCCACCCCCTGCGGCCCGGTCATCCGCCGCACCCGCCACCGCCGCCGCATCCTCCTCCGCCGCCGCAGGAGCTGCCGCCACCGCCCGACGAGCCGCTGTCGCCCGACGAGGTGCTGCCGCCGCACGTGACACCCGTGGAACCGGTGTAGCCGCTGCCGCTGCTGGCGTTCAACGCCTGCCGCTGGATCTCCGCCTGCGCGGCGAAGCCGGGGTCGAGCGCGTAGAGGGAGACGGTGCCGAACAGGGCCACCCCCATCGCTGCGCCGGCCGGACCGTAGGTCGCGTAGGCCGGGGCGGCGTCGGGGGCGAGGTGGTGGTTGCTGCTGCGCAGGCGACTCATCATCACGTTCGCCGTCCTGGTCCGCCGGGGCGTACGGGCCACCAGGGCGAACGCCACTGCGAGTCCGGCCAGGGCGAGCAGTAGCCAGCCGACCGGCCGGCCGTTGAACAGGCCGGCGACCAGCCGCACCACACCCAGGGCCAGGAGCACCAGCAGCAGGTTCCGTCCGCGCCGCAGGGCCCGTACCCCGTCGGCGTCGATCAGCAGGCCGCGCTGCTCCAACCCCTGCCGCAGCTCCTCCAGGGCGCGGGTCACCCCGGCGTTGCCGCGCAGCTCGCGGGTGGCGACCGACCGGCGGGCGGCGTGCCGGATCGCGTGGTCGAGCGGAGTGAGCCCGCTGGGTGTCGACCCGGCGGCGACCAACCGGCCGTTCGATGTGACGTCGATCGCGCCGGCGCCGCGCAGCCCACCCAGCGCCGCCCAGATGGCGAGCTGGTCGCCACCGTTGAGGTAGGCCACCTGCTGGGGTCCGAGCTGGTCCGTGGTGACCGTGTCGGGGCCGGCGGTCGTGCGGCGGCGGTGCAGCAGCGTGCCGACCACGGCGACGACGGCCACCAGCAGGTAGAGCTTCAGGAAGAGCGGCCCGGGGATGCCCCAGGTGTCGCCCTGTGCGGCAAGCGTGTTCATGAGCTGCTCCTGTCGCGCGAGGGGGTCGCGGCCTCATTGTGGAGCAGCCCCGCCACGCCGGCACCGGGGCGGTGGGCGAGTTACCGAGCCGAGATCCGGGCTGCCGGCCCGGGTGGGTCAGTGCCGGCGGACGGCCTCCTCGACCAGGTCGAGCACCGGCCCCAGGTCACCGGCGGGCCGGCCCATCGCCAGGTGCAGCACCAGCCCGTCGTACGCCAGCTCCAGGAACTGGGCCAGCACGTCGATGTCGATGTCCTCGCGGAGCACCCCGGCGTCGCGTTGCCGGGCGAGCCGGTCCCGGGTCGCCTCGGCGATGGCGGCGGAGCGTTCCGCCCACCGGCGCGCGAAGGCCGGGTCGGTCCGCAGCCGCCGGGACACCTCCAGTTGGCTGCCCAGCCAGCCGGTGGTGTCGGGGGAGACCGCGCGGGCGAGCAGGTCCCGCATCACCTGGACGAGGCCGTGGCGGGCCACCGTGGAGACCATCACGGCGGCGTCGTCCTCGGCGACGGCGAGGAAGAGTGAGTCCTTGTCGCGGAAGTGGTGGAAGATCGCGCCCCGGGACAAGCCGGTCGCCTCCTCCAGCCGGCGCACGGTGGCACCCTCGTAGCCGTGCCGGGCGAAACAGGCCCGGGCCGCGCCCAGGATCTCCTGCCGGCGCGCGTCGAGCTGGTCCTGACTTACTCTGGGCACGGGTCGATCGTCGCAGGTGACCCTCCGCAAGGCAAACCGTACGTACGGCTTGCTATCGGGTCGTCACCTCGTCCTGCCGAACGCCCGTCCGGTTAGGATCGGCCGGTGCCGACAGCCCCGGTCACCTCCCCCTACCCGCCCACCGCCCCCATCCGGCCCCGGCAGCCCGACGGTCGCCGGCGGGCGGTTCGACCCTGTCGGCGGCGGTCCTTCCTCCCGTAAGGTGCCTCAGTGCCGTTGCTCCTGCTCGACCTGGACAACACCCTGCTCGACCGGGCCGGGCCGTTCCGCGCCTGGGCCGAGGGTTTCCTGGCCGAGATCGGCGCCCCGGCCACCGACATCGACTGGCTGCTGTCCATCGACGCCGACGGCCTCACCGACCGGTGGGACATCGCCGACGCCATCCGGGACCGCTACGCGCTGCGCATCCCCTCCATCGACCTGGTCGAGGAGCTGCACGACGGGGTGGTCGGCTACACCCGGCTGGACCCGCTGGTCGCCTGCGCGCTGCGGATCGCCGACGACGCCGGGTGGCTGCCGGTGGTGGTCACCAACGGCTCGGTCCGGCTGGAAGACGCCAAGATCAGGCAGACCGGCCTCGACCGCTACGTCGCCGACTGGGTGATCTCCGAGGAAGCCGGGGTGAGCAAGCCCAACCCCCGGATCTTCGCGCTGGCCGCCCAACGGGCCCGGTTGCCGCTGCGTGGCGCGTGGGTGGTGGGCGACAGCCCGGAGGCGGACATCGGCGGGGCCGCCGCGGTCGGCCTGCCCAGCGTCTGGCTGCACCGGGGGCGCAGCTGGACCGACGGGCGGTTCGCCCCCACCCGTACCGTCGACTCGTTGATCGCGGCGGTCTCGGTGGTGCTCGCCGGGGGGTAATCCGGTTGTGCGCCGGGCGGGGTATCGGTCAGCATGGGCCCGCGCGGGAGCGCGCAGCCGGGCGGGGCCCGGTCGAGGAGAGGAGGTCGGTCATGGCCGTCTTTGCAGGGTCGTACCACCTGCCCTCACCAGCCTCGACCAAGGGATCACCAGCACCGTGCGCGAACACGACCTCCCGGCGCCGCAGCGCCGTGGCCGCGGCAGAAGCCGCTTCGACGACGACGAGACACCCTTCCTGACGTACGGCCGGCAGCCGGCCGGCACCGCACCCGAGGACGAGCCCGAGCCCGAGCCCGAGGACCACTGGTCCTCCTGGGACGAGGCCGTGCACGGTCCGGAACCGCACCCGCCGTGGCTCGTCACCGAGCTGGCCGCCCGGGACACCGAACTCGGTGTGCTCAAGACCGGCAAGGAGGCGGACGTGCACCTCGTCCGCCGGGCGGTGCCCGACACCGACCGGTCCTGCCTGCTGGCCGTCAAGCGGTACCGCGACGCCCAGCACCGGCTCTTCCACCGCGACGCCGGCTACCTGGAGGGACGCCGGGTGCGCCGGTCCCGGGAGAACCGGGCGATGGCCGGCCGGACGGCGTTCGGCCGGCAGATGATCGCCGGGCAGTGGGCGGCGGCCGAGTTCGCCGCGCTGTCCCGGCTCTGGGAGATCGGTGCGGAATCCGGGCGGATCGCCGTGCCGTACCCGGTGCAGCTGCTCGGCACCGAGCTGATGCTGGAGTTCGTCGGCGACCCCGACGAGGGGACCGCCGCACCCCGGCTGGCCCAGGTACGCCCCGACCCGGCCCCGCTGCGCTCCCTCTGGGAGCAACTGGTGGACGCCCTGGTGGTGCTGGCCCGGGCCGGCTACGCCCACGGCGACCTGTCGCCGTACAACCTGCTGGTGCACGCCGGGCGGCTCGTCATGATCGACCTGCCGCAGGTGGTCGACGTGGTGGCCAACCCGCAGGGACCGGAGTTCCTGGCCCGCGACGTGCGGGTGGTGGCGACCTGGTTCACCGCCCGGGGGCTGCCCGCCGCCGACACCGACCCGGCCGCCCTCACCGAGCTGCTGCTGCGCGAGGCGGGGGTGCGCTGAACGGGTGACGTCCCGGACGGCAACCGGCCGTCCGGGACGTCGGGGCGTCACTGGAGGTAACGCTCGACCTCCGACACCGGTCGGGCCCCCTGGGCCTCCGGGTCGCCGTGGGCCTCCCGGGCCGCCCGGCGGCGGCGCAGCAGGTCCCAGCACTGGTCCAGCGACTCCTCCAGCGCGCGCAGGTGTTCCTTGGCCTCGTCGTCGGTGCCGGATTCGTGGTCCTGGGCGGCCGAGCGGAGCCGGTGCTCCTCGTCGACCAGTTCCGAGATCCGATGCAGGATGGTCTTGTCGTCCATGCCCCTGAGCCTGGCACAGCAGGGTCGCCCGCGCCCGTGTTCGGGGCCGGCCGGTCCGCCGGCGGCCAGACCGGCCGTGGCCCGCGCCGGGTGGTCGCCGGGTCGGCTGCCTCCGGGGGTGCCGGCACCATCCACGGTGGTCACCATCGCCCCAGGACCTGCGGCACCGGCCCCGCCTCCATGATCAGCATGGCTTGAGCGATGGTGGTGCCGACTGCTAGCGTGCGCCGGGTTCAGGTGTGCCGTGACGCGTCGGGCGTCCGGTGGCCACGGTCCGGCCCGGGGGCGGTGTGATGGGTTCCGGCAGCACGCGTCTGCGTACCAAGATCGTGGCCCTGCTCACCTCCCTCGTCGCGCTCTGGTCCTTCGCCGCGTGGGTGACCGTCGGTGACGGCTTCAACCTGCTCTGGGTGCAGACCCTCAACAGCCGGGTGGCCGACCCCGGGGAGTCGCTGCTCACCGCGCTCCAGGAGGAGCGGCGGCTCGCCAACGCCTACCTGGGTGAACGGGCCCAGCGGCAACTCGATGCGTTGAGCACCCAGTGGCAGCGCACCGACCAGGTGGCGGACGAGTTCGGCACCTCGGTGGGCAGTTGGCAGGCCGAGCTGGCCACCGGCGAGGACACCCGCCGCCGGGTCGACGAGGTGCTGACCGGCCTGAGTGGCCTGACCGGCATCCGGGAGTCGGTGCGCGACGCCGAGATGACCCGGGCCGAGGCGTCCGCCGCGTACACCGGGGTCCTCGCCGGGGTGCTGCGGATGTACGGCTCGCTGGGGCAGCTCGACGACACGCGGATCGCCGCGGAGAGCGAGACCCTGGTCGACCTCTACCAGGTGCGGGAGCTGATCTCCCAACAGGATGCCCTGATCACCGGCGTGCTCGCGGCCGGCCGGATGACCGGCGACGAGTACGCCCGCTTCACCCAACTGGTCGGCGCCCAGCGCTACCAGACGGCGGAGGCGGTCGCCGAGCTGTCCCCGGCCGACCGGGTCCGCTACGACCAGCTCGCCGGCTCGGACGCGGTGGCCCGGTTCCGGCTGCTGGAGGACCGGGTGATCCAGCAGGCCCGGTCGGGCACCACCCTGCCGCTGACCGAGCAGGAGTGGCAGTCGACCGTTGGGCCGGCGATGCAGGCGCAGGTGGACTTCGGGGTGAGCGTCGGCGACGCGCTCATCGACCGGGCCACCCCGGTCGCGGTGGGCGTCATCGTCCGGCTGGTGCTCGCCGCCGGCCTCGGCCTGATCGCCGTGATCGCCTCGATCGTGGTGTCGATCAGCACCGCCCGGCACCTGGTCCGGCAGCTGGCCCGGCTGCGCGACGCCGCGCTGCGGCTGGCCCACGAACAGCTGCCCGGAGTGGTGGACCGCCTCGGCCACGGCGAGGACGTCGACGTGGCCCGCGAGGCCCCGCCGCTGGACTTCGGCGACGACGAGATCGGTCAGCTGGGCCGAGCCTTCAACGCCGTCCAGGAGACCGCCATCCGCACGGCGGTCGAGCAGGCCGAGCTGCGCCGCAACGTCCGGGGGGTGTTCCTCAGCCTGGCCCGGCGGACCCAGGCGCTGGTGCACCGCCAGCTCACCCTGCTCGACGCGATGGAACGGCGCGAACACGACGCCGGGGAACTGGAGGACCTGTTCCGGGTCGACCATCTGGCCACCCGGATGCGGCGCAACGCGGAGAACCTCATCGTGCTCTCCGGCGCCACCCCGGGTCGGGCGTGGCGACGCAACGTGCCGATGGTGGACGTGGTGCGCGGCGCGGTCGCCGAGGTCGAGGACTACACCCGGGTGGACGTGCTGCCGCTCGGCCCGGTCGCGCTCGCCGGCCGGGCGGTCGGTGACGTGATCCACCTGCTCGCCGAGCTGATCGAGAACGGCCTGTCCTTCTCCCCGCCGAACACCACCGTCGAGGTGCGGGGTCACCTGGTGACCGCCGGGTTCGCCATCGAGATCGAGGATCGTGGTCTGGGTCTGACCGGTGAGGAACTGCTCGCCGCCAACCGCCGCATCGTGGACCGGTCCGAGTTGAACCTGGCCGACGCCGCCCGCCTCGGGCTGTACGTGGTGAGCCGGCTGACCGAGCGGCACGGGGTGAAGGTGCAGCTCAAGGAGTCCGCCTACGGGGGGACCACCGCCGTGGTGCTGATCCCGGCGGAGCTGGTCGTGCCGGGGGACCCGAGCCCGTCCGGCGCGCTTCCGGTGGTCGCCCGACGCCCGGCCACCGCCGAGGCCACACCGGCGGCCGACGCGGGGCCCCCGGTGAGCCCGAGGGCCGTACCGCCGTCGGACGCGGTGACCCCGGCGGGCCTGCCGGCCCGGTCCCGTAAGCGACGCCCGGCGCAGGACGCGCTGCACGCGCCGACCGTCCCGACCGGTCTGCCGGTGACCGTCGCCCGACCGTCCACCCCGACCGTCGCGGTGGCCGGGGACGCACGGACGGCGGACGCCGACGCCGACCCGCCGTCGCCTACTGTGGAGGGGCCGGTGACCGACGCGGGCCTGCCGGTGCGGGTACGACAGGCGAACCTGGCGCCCGAGCTGCGGGACCCCCCGACCGGTGGGGAGACCGGGGCCGGTGCTGCGGTCCGGCGCGCACCCGAGCAGGTGCGCCAGATGATGAGCGCCTACCAGTCGGGCACCCGACGCGGCCGGACCGACGCGGCCCGGCTGTCGGAGGGCACCCGCAGCGGTGACCGGTCGGACGACGCAGACCGCCCGGCCACCTGACGGCGTCGCGACGGACGCGACGTCCACGGGGTCACGGCAACCGAGCACGGCGGAACCGCCGGGGAAGAGGACGACGAGTGGGGCAGACGACGGCATCCGGTGCCGACCTGACGTGGTTGCTGGACGATCTGGTCGGCCGGGTGAAGCAGGCCGAGCACGCCGTCGCGCTCTCCACCGACGGCCTGCTGATGGCCGCGTCCGAGGGGATGGGCCGCGACGACGGGGAACACCTCGCCGCGATGGCCGCCGGCATCCAGAGCCTGGCCCGGGGCGCCGGCAAACGGTTCGGCGGCGGGCAGGTCCAGCAGACCATCATCGAGATGGAGTCCTCGTTCCTGTTCGTCACCGCGGCCGGGCCGAACGCGTGCCTGGCGGTGCTCGCCGGCACCGACGCCGACGTCGGCCTGATCGCGTACGAGATGGCGATGCTGGTCGCCCGGGTGGGTAAGTACGTGGCGTCCCCGGCCCGGGGTGTCGACCAGTCGTCCGGTGGGAGCTGACCGCGATGGCCGCCGACGGCGACCCCGCGGACGAGCAGTGGGTCGACGACCACGCGGGCCCGGTGGTCCGCCCGTACGCGGTCACCCGGGGCAGGGCCCGCCCGGTGGCCGGCTCGTTCGACCTGATCTCGCTGGTCACGGCGACCCGGACGAACGCGGTCGAGGAGGCCGGGCTGGGGCCCGAACACGTGGCGATAGTGGCGCTGACCCAGCGCATGCAGTCGGTGGCCGAGGTCGCGGCCCGACTGGACCTGCCGGTGGGCACCGTACGGGTGCTCCTCGGTGACCTGGTGGCACGGGACCTGGTCCGGGTACAGGAACCCCGGGAGCCGGCCGGTGTCAACGACGAGAGCATCTACGAGGCGGTGATCAATGGACTACGGGCGCTCTGAACGTCCGGCGGGGGCACGGGTGCTGCCCACCGCGCTCAAGGTTCTGGTGGCGGGTGGGTTCGGGGCCGGCAAGACGACACTGGTCGGTGCGGTGAGTGAGAGCCGTCCGCTGCGTACCGAGGAGGTGCTGACCGAGACCGGCATCGGGGTCGACGACCTGTCCGGGGTGGAACGTAAGAGCACCACCACGGTGGCGATGGACTTCGGCCGGATCACCATCAGCGACGACCTGGTGCTCTACGTGTTCGGCACCCCCGGTCAGGACCGCTTCTGGTTCCTGTGGGACGAGTTGGCGGTGGGTGCGCTCGGCGCGGTGGTGCTGGCCGACACCCGCCGGTTGGCCGACTGCTTCCCCTCGATCGACTACTTCGAGGGGCGGGGCACCCCGTTCGTGGTGGCGGTGAACTGTTTCGAGGGGGCCCGGCGGTTCGGCCTCGACGAGGTGCGTACGGCGTTGGACCTGGACCCGGAGGTGCCGCTGCTGCTCTGCGACGCCCGGCAGCGGGAGTCCAGCCGCAACGTGCTGATCACCCTGCTGGAGCACGCCATGAAGACCCGGAACTCCCGGCGGCGCGCGGTCGGCGGCCGCTGACGACGGTCGCGACCCGACGCCACCCGTCGACGGGAACGGGCCCCCTCCACGCTGGAGAGGGCCCGTTTCGTACGCCGACGTCAGCTGGCGATCATGCGGCGCAGCACGTACTGGAGGATGCCCCCGTGGCGGTAGTAGTCCGCCTCGCCGGGGGTGTCGATCCGGACCACCGCGTCGAACTCCACGCCGGTGTCGGTGCTGACCCGCACCGTACGCGGGGTGTCGCCGTCGTTGAGCGCGGTGACGCCGGTGATGGAGAAGGTCTCCGTGCCGGTGAGACCGAGCGACTCGGCGGTGGTGTCCACCGGGAACTGCAACGGCAGCACGCCCATGCCGATCAGGTTGGACCGGTGGATGCGCTCGTAGGACTCGGCGATGACCGCCCGGACGCCGAGCAGCATGGTGCCCTTGGCTGCCCAGTCCCGGGACGAACCGGAGCCGTACTCCTTGCCGGCCAGGATGACCAGCGGGACGCCGGCGGCCTGGTAGGCGGTGGAGGCGTCGTAGATGGAGGTCTGCTCACCGGTCAGGTGGTTGACGGTGAAGCCGCCCTCCACACCGGGGACCAGCTGGTTACGCAGCCGGATGTTGGCGAAGGTGCCCCGGATCATCACCTCGTGGTTGCCCCGGCGGGAGCCGTACGAGTTGAACTCGTGGCGCGGCACGCCGTGCTCGGCGAGGTAGCTGCCGGCGGGGGAGTCGGCCTTGATCGCGCCGGCCGGGGAGATGTGGTCGGTGGTCACCGAGTCACCCAGCTTGGCCAGCACCCGGGCGTCGGCGATGTCGACGACCGGGCTCGGCTCCTGCTGCATCCCCTCGAAGTACGGGGGCTTACGGACGTAGGTGGAGTCGTCGGCCCAGGCGAACGTGTCGCCGGTCGGGGTGGGCAGCGACTGCCACCGCTCGTCACCGGCGAACACGTCGGCGTAGGCGGCGCTGAACCCGGTCGCGCCGATCGCCTGGGCGATGACGTCCTGGATCTCGGCGCTGTTGGGCCAGATGTCGCGCAGGTAGACCGGGTTGCCCTCGGTGTCCTCGCCGAGCGGCTCGTTGGCCAGGTCGATGTCCATCGTGCCGGCCAGCGCGTACGCCACCACCAGCGGCGGGGACGCCAGGTAGTTCATCTTGACGTCCGGGTTGATCCGGCCCTCGAAGTTCCGGTTGCCCGACAGCACCGACACGACGGCCAGGTCGCCCTCGTTGACGGCGGCGGAGACCTCCTCCGGCAGCGGGCCGGAGTTGCCGATGCAGGTGGTGCAGCCGTAGCCGACCAGGTTGAAGCCGAGCTTGTCCAGGTAGGGCGTGAGGCCGGCCCGCTCGTAGTAGTCCATGACGACCTTGGAGCCGGGTGCCAGGGTGGTCTTGACCCACGGCTTGCGGCTCAGGCCCTTGTCGACGGCGTTGCGGGCCAGCAGGGCGGCACCGATCATCACCTGCGGGTTGGACGTGTTGGTGCAGGAGGTGATCGCGGCGATGACCACCGCGCCGTGGTCCAGCTCGTACTCCACCCCGTCGCTGCCGGTGACCCGGACCGGGTTGCTGGCCCGGCCCCCGGCGCCGACGGCGGCGGTCTCCAGGTCGCGCGGCTCGTCGGCGGGGTCGCTGAAGTCGTTGGCGGGCGGGTCGCTGGCCGGGAACGACTCGGCGCTGGCCTCGTCGGCCGGGCCGTTCGCGCCCCGGGGGAGCTGCTCGCGGGCGACGCCGGGCTTGAGGTCGCGCTCACCGGCGGAGTCGTCGGCGACGTAGTCGGTCAGCGCCGAGCGGAACAGCGTCTTGGCGACCCCGAGCGGCACCCGGTCCTGCGGGCGCTTGGGCCCGGCCAGGGACGGCTCGATCGTGCCCAGGTCCAGCTCCAGGCGCTCGGAGTACTCCGGCTCGTGGTCCGGGTCGTGCCAGAGACCCTGCTCCTTGGCGTACGCCTCGACGAGCGCCACCTGGGAGGCGTCGCGGCCGGTCAGTTCCAGGTAGCGGACGGTCTCGGCGTCGATCGGGAAGATCGCGACGGTGGAGCCGTACTCGGGGGACATGTTGCCGATGGTGGCCCGGTTGGCCAGCGGCACGGCGCTGACGCCGGGGCCGTAGAACTCGACGAACTTGCCGACGACGCCGTGCTTACGCAGCATCTCGGTGATGGTGAGCACCAGGTCGGTGGCGGTGGTGCCGGCCGGCATCTCGCCGTGCAGTTTGAAGCCGACGACCCGGGGGATCAGCATGCTGACCGGCTGGCCGAGCATCGCGGCCTCGGCCTCGATGCCGCCGACGCCCCAGCCCAGCACGCCCAGGCCGTTGACCATGGTGGTGTGCGAGTCGGTGCCGACCACGGTGTCCGGGTACGCCTGCATGACTCCAGACGCCTCTGCGCGCGCCATGATCGTGCGGGCCAGGTACTCGATGTTGACCTGGTGCACGATGCCGGTGCCCGGGGGGACGACCTTGAACTCGTTGAACGCGCTCTGGCCCCAGCGCAGGAACTGGTAGCGCTCCCTGTTGCGCTCGTACTCCAGCTCGACGTTGCGGGCGAAGGCGTCCTCGCGGCCGAACAGGTCGGCGATGACCGAGTGGTCGATGACCAGCTCGGCCGGGGCCAGCGGGTTGACCTTGGTGGCGTCGCCGCCCAGCTCGCGGACGGCCTCACGCATGGTGGCCAGGTCGACCACGCAGGGCACGCCGGTGAAGTCCTGCATCAGCACCCGCGCCGGGGTGAACTGGATCTCCACGCTCGGGTCGGCGGTGGGGTCCCACGCGCCGAGCTGGGAGATGTGGTCGGCGGTGATGTTCGCGCCGTCCTCGGTCCGCAGCAGGTTCTCCAGCAGGATCTTCAAGCTGTAGGGCAGCCTGTCGTGCCCCGGCACCTGGCCGATCCTGAAAATCTCGTAGCTCGCGTCTCCGACGCGTAGCTGGGTCTTCGCACCGAAGGTGTCGAGGCTCGCCACGTCGTACTCCTTCACACCAGCGACCGTGAGTAGTCCTGAGCAGTCTGTCGCACCAGGCGGAGGGCCGCCCAGGTTAGGTAACACTTACTGCCGATTCGTCGTCTTCCAACAAAACCGTACGTCCGTCTTGCTATTCACGCAACCTCGTGCCAGGGTTCGGGACGAGGAGGTGCCACCATGATCCATCATGTGCTGCTCGCCTGCCCGCCCGGTGCCGAGGACTCGTCCCGGGCCTTCTACGTGGGCATCCTCGGCCTGACCGAGAAACCCAAACCCCCGACCCTCGCCGCCCGTGGCGGCTGCTGGTTCACCGGGTACGACGTTGAACTGCACCTCGGCGTCGAGAACGACTTCCGGCCCGCCCGCAAGGCGCACCCGGCGCTGCTGCGCCCCGACCTCGACGCCCTCGCCGACCGGCTGGCCCGCGCCGGCCACCCGGTCACCTGGGGTGACGACGACGAGCTGCCCGGGATGCGCCGCTTCCACACCGCCGACCCGCACGGCAACCGGCTGGAGTTCGTCGCCCCGCTGCCCGACCGGACGACCCGGCCGGCGGCCCCCGGTCGCTGAGCGCCACCGTGTCGGACCCGGCCGCTACGGTGTGCCGATGGTGTCGGTCAAGCAGGTCCAGGTCACCTTCGACTGCGCGGAGCCCGAACGGGTCGCCCGCTTCTGGTGCGAGGCGCTCGGTTACGTCGTCCCGCCACCGCCGCCGGGGTTCGCCGACTGGGGCGCGTTCGACAGGTCCCTGCCGCCCGAGCGGCAGGGCTCCGCGTTCGCCTGCGTCGACCCCACCGGTGCGGGCCCGCGACTGTTCTTCCAGCGCGTGCCCGAGGGCAAGGTGGTCAAGAACCGGCTGCACCTCGACGTGCGGATCGGCCCCGGCCTGGTCGGTGAGCAGCGGTTGGCCGCGCTGGAGGCGGAGTGCGCCCGGCTGGTCGCCCTCGGCGCGACCCGGGTACGCCTGCTGCCCGCCGGCGGCTACGACGAGTCGTGCCTGGTGATGCAGGACGTCGAGGGCAACGAGTTCTGCCTCGACTGAGCCACCGCGGCCGCGCCGCACTATCGTTTCCGCGTGCACATCCGTTTCGACGTCCCCGCCGACCCCGCCTACCCGGGTCGGGTGGCCGCCGCGCTCGGCAGCGTCCGGCTGCGCCGGTTCACCCTCATCGGCGTGGCGCTGGCGGCGGCCGGGGCGGTCGGCCTGCTCGTCTCCCGGGGTGGCCGGCTCTCGTCGCTGTGGCTGGTGCTGCTCGTGGGCGGGCTGCTGTCGATGCTCTACGCGCCCTGGGTGCGCTGGCGGGCCCGACGCCGCTCCGACGACTACGCGGTCGAGGGCGGCTACGACATCACCGACGACAACATCATGATGCGCAGCGGCTCGGAGTCCGGCGGCATCGCCTGGGACGGGGTGGCCCGGGTGCGGGAGGCCGGCGACTTCTGGATCGTGTACGTCGGCCGGATGCCGGCGACGGTGATCCCCCGCTGGCTGATGCCCGCCGAGGACGCCGCGACGTTGCACAGCTTCATGACCGCCCGGGGCCTGCTCGAACCCCGCTGACCGCACCGTGTTCCCGGGGGCCCGCCCTACCCGCCCGGCGCGGGTAGGGTTCGAGGTCGGGTCGGAAGGGGTGCCGTAGTGGTCGACGTTCAGCACTGGCTCGTAGCACTTCCCCCGGGGGTGGTCTACCTGATCGTCGCCGGGGTGATCGGCGTCGAGAGCATGGGTGTCCCGTTGCCGGGCGAGATCGTGCTGGTCAGCTCCGCCCTGCTGGCCGCGACCGGGGTGGTCGAGCCGCACTGGGTCGCCACCGCCGCGGCGTTCGGCGCGATCGTCGGCGACTCCGTCGGCTATGCGGTGGGTCGCCGGGGCGGCCGTCCGCTGCTGGCCCGGCTGGGCCGGCGCTTCCCGAAACACCTGGGCCCCGCACAACTCGCCCGAGCCGAGCAGAGCTTCGCCCGGCACGGCGTCTGGGCGGTGTTCTTCGGCCGGTTCGTCGCCCTGCTGCGCATCCTGGCCGGGCCGCTGGCCGGCGCGCTGCACGTGCCGTACCGGCGGTTCCTGGTGGCCAACGCGGCCGGCGGCCTGGTCTGGGCCTTCGGCACCACCTACCTGCTCTACACCCTGGGCCGGGCGGCCGAGCACTGGCTCAAGGACATCTCCTGGGCCGGCCTGGTCCTGGCCGTACTCGGCGGGGTGGCCAGCACCTGGTGGCTGCGCCGCCGAGCCCGCCGCCTGGAGTCGACGACGACCACCGACGAGGCCGAACCGGTGGCGGCCGGCACCGACCGCTGAGCTGCAACCGGGCGCGGGAGCCGGCCGTACCGACGACGATCGGGCCGCCCCCGGGTGGGGGGCGGCCCGATCGGTGTCCGAGGTCAGGACGAGTAGCGGGTCAGGAGGTGTAGCCGCGGGTGGCGATCCAGTCGGCGAGGTTGTCGACGCTCATCCGGTAGGACGCGGTGTTC